>NZ_CP090145.1:1806319-2107372 GCF_023008245.1 Flavobacterium sediminilitoris | reverse complement strand
TCCATATTAAAGGTTACTTAAAGGTTAGGATAAAGGGAGGATAGTGTATAGAAACAGTATGGAAGTAGTTTATAAGAAGAAAATAATCTTAGCAACATTAAAATCAAAAAAACCTGCAAATAAATTATTTACAGGGTTTTGTATAAATAAAGTAACCATTCACTAATTACTTGTCACTTTTTACTATAAAAACTATAAATCAAATTGTATTATCCAAACGAAGAATGGTTGTATAGCTATATTAGGATTAATTTAATAACCTGTATAGTTGTTTTAGGATGAGTCAAAGACGGTGATACTCCCTATATACTCCCTATCAACCCCGTATATACCCCTTATCAAAGTCGTAGTTGTGGTACCCTATGGCTTATTTTCTTTTGCGGCTTTTAGTGAAAAATGAAAGATATTTTATCACAGGAGTATAAAATGTAAGACTATTTTATTACAACAAAAAAATGCCACTATTTTAGCCTTTTAAAGAATAGCAAAACATGTAAAGCTTTATTTCCTATCCAACTTTTTTTAGTATTTTCGCATTATGTCAAAACTACCTAATATCACCACAAGTATATTCTCTGTAATGTCGCAATTAGCGAATGATTATGGAGCTATTAATTTATCACAAGGATTTCCAAATTTCCCTGTAGACGAACGCTTATTACAAATTTCTGAACGTTTACTTCGTGAAAACATACATCAATACACACCTATGGCTGGTTTACCATTACTAATGGAAAGAATTGCTGCATTAACAGCAAAAAACTACCAAAGAAATGTAAACATTGCTACAGAAATGCTAATTACTGCTGGTGCAACTCAAGGTGTTTTTACAGCACTTAACACTTTTATTAATCAAGGAGATGAAGTATTAATTCTAGATCCTAGTTATGATAGTTACGAACCTTCTGTTTTAGTAGCGGGCGGAAAACCTGTGCGTATTTCATTAAATGAAGATTACGCACCAAACTTTAATAAAATTGAAGATGCAATCTCAGCTAAAACTAAGATGATTGTTATCAATAATCCACACAATCCTACAGGAAGAATTTGGACAGAAGAGGAGTTCCAAACCTTGGAACAAATCTTAGAAAAACACCCTCAAGTTTTAATTCTTGGAGACGAAGTGTATGAATACATCTCATTTTCACATCCGCATATTTCTTTTAATTCAAGACCTAAATTAATTGAAAGAACAATTGTAGCATCGTCATTTGGAAAATCATTACACGTAACAGGCTGGAAAGTAGGATATTTAATTGCGCCTGAAAAACTAATGTATGAAATGAAAAAAGTACATCAGTTTTTAGTGTTTAGTGTAAACAGTTTTTCACAACATGCTATTGCAGAATATTTAAACGTAGTTGATTTTAGTGAAGTTGCTAAAATGTACAAACGCAAACGCGATTTATTCCAAAACTTACTAAAGGATAGTCGTTTTGAACTAATGCCTTGTGATGGAACTTACTTTCAAGTAGTAAATTACAATCAAATTAGCACTAAAAACGATGTCGATTTTGCGAAAGAATTAATTACAAATCATAGTGTAGCCGCTATTCCAATTTCAGTATTTTATAATGATGCAACAGATAGAAATATGCTTCGTTTTTGTTTTGCTAAAACAGATGAAACGCTGATTGCTGCTGCTGAAAAATTAAAAGAGGTTTAATTCTAGGTTACATCAGTTCGAGTTTTTTAATGTAGAACAACGAAGTCAAAAAGTATCGAGAATCCTGTACTGAAAAGAAATACTTCTCGATACGCTTCGCACTCAAAGTGATGTGGATTGTTTTGAAAAGATATTCTTGTATTTAGTTCTCCGCCTGTTCGAGTATTTTTAATGAAATGCGAACAGCAATTTCATGAAAAATGTATCGAGAACTCCTGTACTGAAAAGAAATTCTTCTCAAAAATTACTCGAACTAACAAAAAAGCGCATCAAAAACTAATTACACTCAATGGATTACTTTACTTGTTTTCCCTTTATAAAAACATGTTTAGGCAGTACAGAAGGAACTTCATCAATATTCATTGTCATAATATCTTTAGAAAAAACAGTAAAATCGGCCCATTTACCCACTTCAAGACTTCCTTTTTCATTTTCTTCAAAATTAGAGTAAGCAGCCCAAATAGTCATCCCTTTTAAAGTTTCTTCACGAGTTAAAGCATTCTCCATTTGAAAACCATTTTCAGGATAATTCTTCAAATCTTTTCGTGCTACAGCAGCATAAAAAGTCAACATAGGATTTACTTCTTCAATTGGGAAATCAGTTCCTAAAGCTACTAAACCTGCTTTTTCTAGCATTTTTTTATAAGCATAGGAATATTTAATTCGTTCTGCACCTACTCTATCTTCAGCCCAATACATGTCGGAAGTAGCATGTGTAGGTTGCACAGATGGAATAATACCTAATCTAAAATAATCAAAATCTTGTTCTTGCATAATTTGTGCATGTTCAATTTTCCATCTTCTATTAGGTTTATCTTTTAAAACATCTTTGTATATTTTTAATAAAACAGTATTTGTAGAATCTCCTATTGCGTGTGTATTCATTTGATAATCAGAATCAGCAATTTGTTTTGCAATACTTTTTATTTCATTTATTGGAGATAATAACGCCCCAAATTGTTTTGGTTTATCTGAATAAGCACGATGCAAACAAGCACCACGAGATCCTAAAGCACCATCTCCCATGAACTTAAAAGAACGAACATTTAATTTATCTGTTTTATAAATTCCTAATCTTGTATAATAATCAACATTCTCTTTTGAAGCCATAACCATTGCATAAACATTAATATCGAGTATGTTTTTTTGCTGCAACTCATCTATTAATTCAATAATATTTCGTTCTAAACCAGCTTCATTAACGGTTGTTATACCATAGTTGAACATTTCGCTTTGAGCATCTTTCAAAGCGGTTGTTTTAACATTCAAACTTGGCTCTGGAATAATGGCATTGATTAGTTCCATTGCATTATCAACCAAAATTCCTGTTGTTTTTCCGTCTTTAACTTCTATTTGTCCACCTTCTATTTTTGTAAAAGCCGTAATTCCTGCAAGTTCTAATGCTCTTCCATTTACTAGCATTGCATGCCCATCTATTCTTGTTAACACAACTGGAATATTTGGAAACAGAGCATCTAATTGCGCTCTTGATGGAAATTCTTTATTCTCCCAATCGTTTTGATCCCAACCTCTTCCTTCTATAAAATTAGTATTCTTTTTATTTTGAAATGCAACTACTCGAGAAACTACATCATCATAACTTTTAGTCTCTTTTAAATTTACTTTTTGCATAGTCATTCCTAAACCATACAAATGAGCATGAGCATCATAAAACCCCGGATATATAAATTGATTTTGAGCATTAATATTCTTTTTAGCCTGAAACTGTTTTGTAATTGCTTTAGTAGTACCTACTGCAACTATTTTCCCTTTGTTAACAGCAATTGCTTCTGCTATATCAAATGAATCATTAACAGTATAAATAGTAGCATTAGTAAGTATCAAATCTATTTTTTCTCTTTTTTGACCAAATAAAAATAAGCTATTTAATAAAAAAAGAAAAACAACCTTTGAAGTATTCATATGTATTAATTTAATACACAAATGTAAAGAATAACCCATTGGATGTAATTAGTTTTTGATGATTTTTTTTCGTCAATTCGGGCATTTTTAATGAAATGAGAACAGCGATTTCATTAAAAAAGTATCGAAAATAATTCTTACAATAGAAGCTTCCCAATACGATTCACACTCAAACTAACGTTTTAAACAATTTCGCCCAAAAGGTAAAGAATATCCTTATTTTATCCCGATTCTTATTTTATTTAAGGTACCTTTACTAAAAACTTAGAAATTATGGCAAAAAGTCAAGATGCAAAGAAAACAGCTAAAAAAGAGCCTTTAAAAACTCCTAAAGAGAAAAAAGCTGAAAAACGAGACAAGAAAAACACTCCTAAAAGAGACATTTAATATTCAAACACGAAGTAATTCGTGTTTTTTTATATAAACAGCTATTTTATTTAAGTACTGCAATAAAATAAAAAGCACAATATAAGTCCTCGTAATCATAATTTTCATCCTTCAAAAAAAGAGAAACAAGCACATTCTATCTTTAAAATAAGGCAATAACACACTTTAATGTATTGTTAACAAATTTGAGTTGAAAAAACGATAAATAATTGTATTTTTACCACTCAAAAATTTTTAATAGTCAAATGGGTAAAATCATAGCAATTGCCAATCAAAAAGGTGGTGTAGGAAAAACAACAACTTCTGTTAATCTTGCTGCATCATTAGGTGTTTTAGAAAAAAAGGTACTTTTAATAGATGCCGATCCGCAAGCTAACGCTAGTTCTGGATTAGGAATTGACATAGAAACTGTAGAAATAGGAACTTACCAAATTTTAGAACACAGTAACACTCCTGATGAAGCTACAATGACATGTACAGCTCCAAATGTTTGGGTAATTCCTGCACATATTGACTTAGTTGCTATTGAAATTGAATTAGTAGACAAAGAAAATCGTGAATACATGCTTAAACAAGCATTAGAATCTGTAAAAGACAAATACGATTACATTCTAATTGATTGTGCTCCATCATTAGGATTGCTTACGCTAAATGCTTTAACAGCAGCCGATAGCGTTGTTATTCCTATTCAATGTGAATATTTTGCATTGGAAGGACTAGGAAAGCTATTGAATACTATAAAAAGTGTACAAAAAATCCACAATCCTGAATTAGATATTGAAGGCCTATTATTAACCATGTATGATTCTCGTTTACGTTTATCAAATCAGGTAGTTGAAGAAGTTCAAAAACATTTTAATGATATGGTTTTTGAAACTGTTATTCAACGTAATATTAAGTTGAGTGAAGCGCCTAGTTTTGGTGAAAGCATTATTAATTATGATGCCACTAGTAAAGGTGCAACAAATTATCTAAATTTAGCGGAAGAAATTATCAAGAAAAACAAGTAGAAAATGGCGAAAGCAGTGAAAAAACAAGCATTAGGAAGAGGATTATCAGCTTTATTAAAAGACCCATCAAACGATATTAAATCGGTTGAAGACAAAGGGGCAGATAAAGTGGTAGGAAACATCATTGAGCTTGAATTAGATGCAATTGAGATAAATCCGTTTCAACCTAGAAGTAATTTCAACGAAGAAACACTAAAAGAACTAGCTATTTCTATTAAAGAATTAGGTGTAATTCAACCTATTACTGTTAGAAAACTAGAATTCAACAAATACCAATTAATTTCTGGAGAGCGAAGACTCCGTGCTTCTAAATTAGCTGGATTAGAAGTTATTCCTGCTTATATAAGAATTGCTAATGATAATGAATCATTAGTAATGGCTTTAGTAGAAAACATTCAACGTCACGATTTAGATCCTATTGAAATTTCACTCTCTTATCAACGTTTAATTGATGAAATTAACCTTACTCAGGAAGAGTTAAGTGAGCGTGTGGGTAAAAAACGTTCTACTATTACTAACTATTTACGTCTTTTAAAATTAGATCCTATTATTCAAACAGGAATACGTGATGGATTTATTTCTATGGGACATGGTAGAGCTTTAATTTCAGTAGAAGACGAAAACATACAATCTGATATTTATCAAAAAGTCGTATCACAAAATCTTTCTGTAAGAGAAACCGAAGCGCTTGTTAAAAAATATCAAGAAAGTCTAAAACCAACTACTGCAAAAACGAAAACATCTAGCTTTGACATCGACGAAGGAGAGAAAAAAGTATTCACAAACTTTTTTGGAACAAAAGTAGATATAAAAGTAGCCATAAATGGAAAAGGAAAAATTACAATTCCTTTTCACTCTGAAGAAGATTTTAATCGAATTTTGAAATTGATTAACAATTAGTGAAAAAGATTCTAACCATACTTTTTTTTAGCTTATTTTTAAGCTTTAACGCTACTGCTCAGGAAGAAATTTCATTAGTTGCAAAAGATTCTATATCAACTACAATAAACCCATTATCTCCAGCTAAAGCTGCCTTTTATTCGGCAGTTTTACCTGGTTTAGGGCAAGCCTATAATAAAAAATACTGGAAAATACCTCTGGTTTATGCTGGTTTAGGTGCTGGAATTTATTTTTACACTTGGAACAACAAAAAATACCACGAATTTCGTGATGAATACAAAAAAAGATTAGATGGAACATCTGCTATGGGTGTGCATCCTATTTACGGTGGAATAGATAATGATGGTTTAATTAGAGGACAAAAGTTTCACCAACGAAATCGAGATTTATCAGCGCTAATTACTGCCGGAATTTATCTCTTAAATATTATCGATGCTAATGTTGATGCACACTTATTACAATTCAATGTAAACGATAATTTATCTATTAGACCCGAATTATATCAAAATGAAATTGATTACAAATTCAAATCAGGAATTCGACTTACCTATATTTTTTAACATTTATTTAGCTAACATAATTACTTAATTCATACAAATATCAAATGAAAATTGCACTTTTAGGATACGGAAAAATGGGAAAAGTTATTGAGAAAATAGCTTTAGAGCGTGGTCATGAAATTGTATTAAAAAAAGGAAGTAACGATAGTTTTGAAGGATTACAAAATGCAGATGTTGCTATTGATTTTAGCGTTCCATCGAGCGCTGTTTTAAACATTTCAACTTGTATTGAAAATGAAATACCTATTATATCAGGAACAACTGGTTGGCTTGAAGAATATGACAAAATGGTAGCTTTATGTAATTCAAAAAATGGAAGTTTTATATATGGTTCTAACTTTAGTTTAGGTGTAAATGTGTTTTTTGAATTAAATGAGTATTTAGCTAAAATGATGGCTAATTTGAAACAATATAATGTTTCAATGGAAGAAATTCATCACACACAAAAACTAGATGCTCCTAGCGGAACTGCTATTTCTTTAGCAAATGGAATTATAAAACATACCGATTATAAAAATTGGTCATTAGAAACAACAGATGATGAAAACATTCTAATTAATGCTAAAAGAATTGAAAATATTCCAGGAACACACAGTGTTTTTTATGATAGTGAAGTAGATCAAATTGAAATAAAACATACAGCTCACACTAGAGAAGGCTTTGCATTAGGCTCTGTAGTTGCAGCCGAATGGTTATTAGGAAAAAAAGGAGTATTTACAATGAAAGATGTTTTGGGGATTTAGATAACAAGAAGAAAGAAAAGAGAATATAGATATAGTTAATAATTAACAATGAGTGCTAATAAAGAGCATAATTACAAGAATCTTAAAATTTGGCAGTTTAGGTAATTGTGATAGCTAATAACATTTTTAATATCTTATCTGATTTTCCAAAACACGAAAGATATGATTTAAGCTCTCAAATTAGTTGTTGTTCTCTATCTATTCCTAGTAATATTGTTGAAAAATCTACTAGAATAAATAAATCTTTTAGTAATTTTATAGATTACCCTTTAGGTTTTTCATTTGAATTAATAATACAATTAATAGTCGCAAAGCGCAAAAAACATATAACAGAAAAACATATAACAGAAAAACATTTAATAAAATAAACAATAAAATTGAAGAATTTCAGAGAATAACAATATTATTTCAAAATGGACTAAATTGAGTCTATTTTCTTTACTCTGTTTTCTTTATTCTAAAAAAAAAACAAATATGTCAGTAACAGGTTGGTTATTATTCATCTTATTAGTACAAGTAATCCACGGATTAGGAACTTGGAAATTATATGTAAAAGCAGGTAGAAAAGCATGGGAAGCATTCATTCCAGTTTATAATTCAATTGTTTTAATGAAAATTATTAATCGCCCTACGTGGTGGACACTTTTACTTTTCATTCCTATTATCAATTTATTTTTATTTCCAATCATTTGGATTGAAACACTAAGAACATTTGGTAAAAAATCTACTTTAGACATGATCTTAGGAATTGTAACACTTGGATTTTACATCATGTATGTAAACTATACTCAAGAAGTTACTTATTTTGCCAATCGTGATTTAAAAGCACCTACAAAAGCTATGGACACAGTTGGTTCACTTGCTTTTGCAATTGTTGTAGCTACATTTGTACACACTTATTTTATTCAACCATATACTATTCCAACCCCATCATTAGAGAAATCATTATTAGTAGGAGACTTCCTTTTTGTAAGTAAATTTCATTATGGAGCAAGAACACCTATGACTACGTTTGCTGCTCCAATGGTTCATGATACTATTCCTCTTATACATACAAAATCATATACTACTTGGCCACAATTACCTTATTATAGATTACCTGGTTTTCAAAAAATAGAACGAAATGACATTGTTGTATTCAATTGGCCTACTGATACCCTATTTCACATGTACAAGGCAGCAGACAAACGCTATGACAAACCTATTGATAAAAAAACCAATTATGTAAAAAGATGTACAGCCATTGCTGGTGATACATTTGAAATTAGAGACGGAATTATTTATATTAATGGTAAAGAATCTATTATGCCTGATAGAGCAAAGCCTCAATATATGCATAAGGTATACTCTAAAAACGGTGTAGCTTCTAACCTACTTACAGAAAATGGTTCTACAGAATTTACTCGTAAATTTATTACCACTATCTACAACGAAAATCAAGCAAATGCTTTATCACCTTATGCTAGAGGATCATTCAGAAATGAAGACGGTACCATAACTATTCTTACTGATGCTAGAGGAATTCCAAACAAAGTTCTTTCAAGTTTCAGTATCTCATTAACAGAAATTAGTGACTTTGAAAGAGAAGCTAACCTAACGCTTGTAAATGCTGAAAATTTAAGAAAAAATAGTGCTATTGATTCTGTAGTGAGAATTATATTACCAAAAAAAGAACTAAACAAAGAAATTTTTCCTGGCAATACAAATTGGACTATTGATAATTTAGGACCTATTTACATTCCAGAAGCAGGAAAATCAGTAGAGCTTAACAAAGAAACATTGCCTTTTTACAAAAAAATAATTAATGAATATGAAGGAAACCAATTAGTAGTTAATGGAGATGAAATTAGAATCAATGGTCAAGTTGCAACTTCATATACATTTAAACAAGATTATTACTGGATGATGGGAGACAATCGTCACAATTCACTCGATGCCAGATATTGGGGTTATGTTCCTGCTGACCACATTGTAGGAAAACCTATTTTTATTTGGATGAGTATTGATGGAATTAATGATGGAATTAAAAACTGGAGAATTCGCTGGGATAGACTGTTTACAACAGTTAGCGGAACAGGTCAACCACAATCTTATTTTAAATATTTTCTAGTTTTATTGGCCTTATATTTTGTAGGCGAATATTTTTGGAAGAAAAAGAAAAAAGCAAAAGAAAATGCTTAATCATTACTTTATTTTTCAAGAATGTATTTAGATTCAATACATTCTTGAAAAATAAAATTCTTACTAAAAGAAATAAACAATCTTAGTGTTTAAAAAAATGAATATTTTATTACATCCTACTTACTTTCCATCTATAAGTCATTATACTGCTATGTTACAGGCGGAAACAATTACTTTTGAAGTTGAAGATAATTTTCAGAAACAAACCAATCGTAATAGAATGTATATTTACAGTCCAAATGGTATTCAAATGCTAAATATTCCTATAAAGCATAATAAAACAGCACATCAGAAATACAAAGACGTTAAAATTGAAAATGCATTTGATTGGCAAAAAAATCATTTTAAATCCCTTGAAGCTGCTTATAGAACTTCTCCTTTTTTTGAGTTTTTTGAAGATGACTTTCGTCCGATATTTGAAAAGCAACACACTTTTATGATGGATTTGAATTTTGAAATCTTTGCAGTTATTAATGACTGTTTAGGGATTACACTTCCATTTTCTAAAACGGAAGAATTTTTCCATGAGACACCTAATTTCACAGATTTTAGATCTTTAGCAAACGGAAAGAAAGACATGTTTATAAATGAAGATTATATTCAGGTATTTAACGAGAAACATAATTTTATTCCTAATTTAAGTATTCTAGATTTATTATTTAATGAAGGTAGACATGCAAAAGAATACTTATTAAGACAAACAATATAAAGTATATTATTTCTTCGATTCTTTTTCAACTATTTCTAATCGTGTAATAACTGGAAAATGGTCGCTTAGTTTTACTTGATTATTAGTTTGAAATTCTTTTACTTTAAAAATATCTTCAACAAAAACATAGTCAATTCGAGCAGGATAATATTTAAAATTATACGATTTTCCAAAACCCGATCCTGCTTCTTCAAATGCATCATTCATTTCTCCTTTTATATTTCTATATACATAAGAGAAAGCACTATTGTTTAAATCTCCACAAATAATTTTTGGATACTTACAACTATCATAATGTGCTTTAATTAACTCTGATTGTAATTGTTGTTCTTTAAAAGCCTCACTTATTCTCATGAAAATAAATTTAGATTTGTTTTCATCTAGTTTCTCATGAATATCTGTACTAATTTTTATTGATTGTAAATGCATGCTATATACTCGTATAGTGTCTTTAAACTTTACTATATCCGCAAAAATCACATTATTACTAGAGTTTGGAAAATCAATTTCACCTGTATTTATAATTTCATATTTAGAAAAAATTGCCTGACCATATTTGTTTTTATTTCCCTCTAATTCTATGTTTTTAAAAGGAAAGTTTCTCAATCTTACATTTTCATTAGGTGTATATTCTTGTAAACATAAAATGTCAGGATTATAATTCTGAATAACATCTGAAATATCACTTGGTACTTTTTTATTGGGCAACCATTCGTATTTATTAAATAAACGGACATTATAACTCATTAAAGTAAAATCGTTTGATTCTGCTTTTTCGTTAGTTTCAGAAAAACGATATAACTTATTTATAAATGTGATACCAATTAATAATACAAATCCAGATAATAATGCTTTTCGTTTTAATTGTAAGACCCAAACAATAAAAAAAATAAAATTTACAATTAGAAAAAGAGGTAATAAAAGCGTTAATACACTTAGAAAAGGAAATAATTTAGGAGCTAAGAAAGGTAATATATAAGCCAAAAACGTCAATATAGCTAAAACTTTATTAACGAAAAATGCAAGCCTACTTATCCACGATTCTTTTTTCAATTATTTTCCTGTTTTAAATAAAAAATCTTTTTCTTCTTTACTCAAACTATCATAACCTGATTTACTAATCCGATCTAAGATATCATCAATCTTTTTTTGATCGATATTTGTTGTCTGATTTGTAAATGTAGTGGTTTTACTTGTATTCTTGTGTACGGTTTTAAAAGGAGTTTTCTTTTTTGGTGAAATTAAATCTTCAAATGCATCTTGTAGTTTTGAAATTCCTTTTGATAAATCGGTTCCATTTTTCAACAATTTTACATATAAAAATCCAAATAATGCTCCTCCTAAATGAGCCAAATGTCCTCCAGTATTACTTATAGGAACTTGAATTAAGTCTAACAAAACAATCACAGCAGCTACTTGCCATAGTTTTACTGTTCCAATTAATGGCATTCGCAATAACATATAAGGCGCATAAGTTGCAACTGCTATTAAGATTGACATTATTGCTCCACTTGCTCCAACTAAGACAGAATATTCTCCTAGAATATAAAATGAAATTAAAAATATTAATCCTGAGAAAATACCTCCTAAAATATAAAGTCCTAATAATTGTCTTCCTGTAAAATAGTTTATAAATAATCTACCCGAAAAATGTAAAACCATTAGATTGAAAAACAAGTGCAAAAAACCAGCATGAAGAAACATGTAACTTATTAATGTCCATGGTCTAAATATTAACTGATTATTATCAGAAAACAAGCCTAACCATATAGGGTAATTAAACGATTTGGTTTTAAATGAGAAAAAGAAAATAATTGACAGCACAAAGATTCCTATATTCCAAAAAATTAATCTTTGAACTATACCTCCTGTTTTATATTGCTGTTTTATATCTTCTATAATATTCATAAATCTATTTATTAGATTATTTTGTTATCTGTCCCAACGATTTTTATTAAACTGATTCTTTTTCCAATACCACATCATAATAAATCCTACTAATGCTCCTCCTAAATGAGCAAAGTGAGCTACTCCTGTTCCTCCACTACCAAATAATGAACTTCCTTGTAATCCTAAATATAAATCTATTGTTAACAATCCTGGAACAAAATATTTTGCTTTAATTGGCACAGGAATAAACATCAATGCTAATTCTGCATTAGGAAACATAAAAGCAAAAGCTACTAATAAACCATAAATTGCTCCTGAAGCACCTACTGCTGGAGCTATAAATGAAGAAGCCATTCCATCTAAACTACTCTGTGAAAGATATTCAGTCCAGTTTGTGCTATACTTTCCTTGGTTTAATATTTCAAAAATAACCTCTTTATCTACTCCATTTTCTAACAATACATTTAGTCCATTATGAAATTGATAATAATTTGCTCCTGTGTGAAGTAAAGCTGCTCCAATTCCACATGAAAAGTAGAAAAATAGAAATTTATTACTTCCCCACATTTGCTCTAAAGCACTTCCAAAAGAAACCAAAGCAAACATATTAAAGAAAATATGCATTGGACCTCCATGCATAAACATGTGTGTAATAGGTTGCCAAAATTGGAACTTATCACTTTCAAAGTAATGTAATGCTAATAAATCAATAGAATTAGGTAATATATAACTCCCTATAAAAAATATAATATTGATGATAAGCAAATGCTTTACCATATCTGTCATTCTAATCATAATGCAAACTTTTTATCTAAATCTTCTACACTTATAGTAATGAAGATCGGTTTATTAAATGGAGAAACGTTTGGATCTTTACAAGCAAATAAGCCATTAACCAAGTTCTCTTGTTCTATTTCTGCTAAATATGTTCCTGTTTTTACGGCAAGACTTTTTGCCATTGTCTTTGCAATTCCATCATTTAAAGAGAAAGTACTTTCAGGAATATTATGTTGCAATCCATTTATTAGTTCTTCTAGCAAAATACTTACTTCACTCTCTTGAATGGAAACAGGAATTCCTCCTATTTGAATACTATCTTCTTTAATATTGTCAAATATAAATCCTGTATTTTCTAATGAAGGTTGTAGTTCTTTGATAAACTGAATTTCTTCTCTAGAAAAATACAATTCTAATGGAAATAATAATTGCTGACTTGAAGCATGTTTAACTGTAATATTTGTCAAATATTGTTCGTATAAAATACGTTGATGTGCTTTATTTTGATCAATAACAAGCATTCCTGATTTTATGGAACTAACGATATACTTTTTGTGTATTTGGTAGGTTCTTGAAGTTGTATTTTCAACTTCCATATTATCAAAAAAAGAACCTGTTACCTCTTCACTTTCAAATGAAATGCTTTCTACTTCCGCAGTATCCTTTCTTAAATCTACATATAAACTTTCCCAAGAATTTGCAGTTTCTCTCTTCGTATAATTTCCACTTGAAGCGTATGAATTATTATTATTTCTTACTGGTTTATCTTCTATAAAAGGATTAAAATTTGCATCAACCTGAATAGTAGGAGAATCACTATCTTTATTCTTATACTCATAAGGAGTATCTAAATTAGGATCGCGTTCAAAATCTAAAACAGGAGCCACATTAAACTGTCCTAAGCTATGTTTTATAGCAGAACGTAAAATAGCATATAAAGCTTGTTCGTCGTCAAATTTAATCTCTGTTTTAGTAGGATGAATATTGATATCTATGGTATTTGGAGGAACTTGTAAATACAAAAAATAGCTCGGTTGATTTCCTTCTTTTAATAATCCATCATAGGCATTCATAATTGCATGGTGTAAATAACCACTTTTTATAAATCTATCATTCACAAAAAAGAATTGTTCTCCTCTACTCTTTTTAGCATATTCAGGCTTACCAACAAAACCACTTATTTTTACAATTTCTGTATCTTCTGTTACTGGAACTAATTTTTCATTTGTTTTACCTCCTAAAAGATTCACAATACGCTGTCTGTAATTTGAAGCAGGTAAATTAAACATTTCACTTCCATTATGGATCAATGTGAAATAAATATTTGGATGAGCTAATGCAACACGTTGAAATTCATCAACAATATGACGCATTTCAACTGTTTCAGATTTTAAGAAATTTCTTCGAGCTGGAATATTAAAAAATAAATTTTTTACTAAAAATGAGGTTCCTTTTGGTAGAACTGCAACATCTTGTGATATAAATTTACTTCCTTCTATAACAATGTGATGTCCTAATTCTTCCTGATCCTGTTTTGTTTTTAGCTCCACATGAGCAATTGCCGCAATAGAAGCTAATGCTTCACCGCGAAACCCTTTTGTACTTAAATCGAATAAATCTTCTGCTAAACGAATCTTTGATGTAGCATGGCGTTCAAAACACAAACGAGCGTCTGTAACACTCATTCCTACTCCATTATCAATAACTTGAATTAATGTTTTTCCTGCATCTTTAACAATTAATTTAACATCATTTGCTTTTGCATCGATAGCATTTTCAAGTAATTCTTTTACAACAGAAGCTGGTCTTTGAACAACCTCACCTGCTGCAATCTGATTCGCAACATGATCAGGTAATAATTGAATTATACTGGACATTTATTTTCTTTTAAAGACCGATAAGTCAAAGTCAATTATAAATAAAAAAATAAGTATCAAAATACTTATTATAATCAAAATTCTCCTATTCGCTTCTTTGTTTTGATTATGTTTAAAATCATTTAAAGCTTTCATAAATTTTGCTTTCAACCCTCTATCTGAACCTATGGTTACTCGATATTCGTCAAATTTATGTTTAATTTCAAAAGGATTTCCTTCTCCTTTATCATCAAAATATCTTGGTTGATAACTAAATTTTTTATTTTTTCTTTTCCCCAAAAGTCCCATTTTACTTTTATTTTAATTATTCAACATAGGAATCTAACACATATATACCTATCAATAATAATACCAGTAATAGTATTAATACACTTATTGGCAGAACTGTTTTTGTTTTTTTATTTTGCCCATGCACACCTTTCCATTTTGAAATAAAATCTTCCTCTGACAAAGAATCATCATTGGTCTCTCTATTATTTTCTTTTGAAAATCGAGGCTTATAATTAAAGGTTCTATTTTTTGATTTATACAACAAAACTTAGGTGCTTTTTTATAGAATCAAAAATACTTAAAAATAAATAGAATTAGAAATACAAATTGCCAAATTTTGTTAATTAGAGAAACTTACAAGTCTTAAAAACCAATATGAGTTTTTGATTATTATAAAACTATCAATTTAGGCTAAATCCTATCTGGATTTTGTGATAAAAAGTAATATTTTTTTATTAAAAACTTACCTGAGACAACTATTTCTTTGAAATAATTAAACTCAGGCTTTTAGTTTTTTTTATTTATTTAAGGCTACCATTTTTATTGCTGCAATAGCAGCTTCTGTTCCTTTATTACCATGCTTTCCTCCACTTCTATCAATAGACTGTTGCATTGTATTATCTGTTAAAAGGCAAAAAATAGTAGGTACATCATACTTTAAATTTAAATCTTTCACTCCTTGAGTTACTCCATCACATACAAATTCGAAATGCATCGTTTCACCTTTAATAACACAGCCTATTGCAATAACACAATCTACATTTTGTGTTTCAATCATCTTTTTTGAACCAAATATTAGTTCAAAACTTCCTGGCACATCCCAACGGACAATGTTTTCTGGTAAAGCACCACAATCTATTAAAGCTGCTTTTGCACCTTCAAACAAACCATTCGTAATTGCGTCATTCCATTCTGAAACAACAATCCCAAATCGAAAGTCTTTCGCATTTGGGATTGTGTTTTTATCGTATTGTGATAAATTTTTATTTTCTGTAGCCATAATAAGCTTATTCTGTCATCGTAATTAAAGCATCTATATTTTGAGCTTCTCTTGACGTTTCATAATTCTCTTTAATTTTTTTGAATAAAGCATTTGCTTCTCCTTTTTTATTATTTAAATAACATAGTTGAGCTGCTTTCATTAAAAATCTTGGAGTAGTATAATCATTTTCGTTAGATTCTGCTGCTTTCTTATAACTATCAATTGCTGCATCAACTTTATTTAGTTCTGAATATGCATCACCTAAAGCTCCTAAAGCTTCTGCTTTTGTTATTGCATCATTTGCTTTATAAGCTGTAAGGTATTTTTCAGCATTTTTAAAATCTTTAGTATGTAAATAAGCCATACCCGCATAATAGTTTGCTACATTTCCAGATTTTGTACCTGAATATTCTTCTGCAACACCTATTAATCCTAATTTACCTTCACCACCTTTAAGTGCTAAATTAAATAATGAATCTGGGTTTTGAGCATTAGCTAAAGCATCATTAAAATAAACTTGAGCTTGGTAAATGTCATTCAACGCTTTATCTTCTTTAGGCTCTACTACAAATTTATTAAATAATAAATACCCAATTGTTGCTAAAGCGATAGCACCTACAACTCCTAAAATTAACTTTTGGTTTTTAGCTACCCATTCTTCTGTTCTTGAAGCTGTCTCGTCAAGTGTATTAAATACTTCTTCCGTTGTACTTTCACCAGATTCTAATACTTCTTCAAATTCATTTTCGTTATCTAAAACATCTTTTGGTTTTGGTGCTTTATAACCTCTTTTGTTATATGTTGCCATTTATAATAAGTTTATTAAAGTTGCAAAAATATAATTTTTATTGAAACAGACACAAAAAATATTTTAAAATATTATTATATTAAGCTATACTTACATTATTAAGCTATGAATAAATTAAAAGTGCTTTTTTAATTGTTTTATATAATTTCATAGTATTTTTGCTGTAATTTCATATACTAATAAGATTTATTACATAGTGTTTTTACAACATCTCACCTTACTTAACTATAAGAACATCTCCACACAATCTTTTGATTTTGATAGTAAAATCAATTGTTTTGTTGGAAAAAACGGAATAGGAAAAACTAATATTTTAGATGCTATTTACCATTTAGCTTATGGGAAAAGTTATTTTAATCCATTAGCTTCTCAAAATATAAAACATGATGAGGATTTTTTCTTAATTGATGCCATTTTTAACAAAAACGAACAAGAAGAAAAAATTTCGTGTAGTTTAAAAAGAGGTCAGAAAAAAATAATAAAACGAAACAATAAAATATACGAAAAACTTTCAGAACATATTGGCTTTGTTCCTTTAGTTATTATTTCACCTTCTGATACAGACTTAATAGTCGAAGGAAGTGAAACCAGACGAAAATTTATTGACAGTGTTATTTCTACATTAGATAACAAATATTTAAATGAATTAATACAATATCAAAAATTAATAGCACAACGAAATGCTCTTTTAAAATACTTTGCATTAAATCAAATATTTGACAAAGATAATTTAGCTATCTATGATGACCAACTTGAACCTTTAGGTAAAATAATTTTTGAGAAAAGGAAACACTTTTTAGATCAATTCATCCCTATTTTTCAAAAATACTACACTATAATTTCTAGTGAAGCAGAAACAGTACAATTAATTTATCAAAGTCAGCTTTTTATATCTGATTTAACTACATTGTTTAAGCAAAACTTAAATAAAGACAGAGCGCTACAATATACTAGTACCGGCATTCATAAAGATGACCTTTCTTTTGAAATTGATAATTTCCCAATTAAAAAATTCGGATCACAAGGACAACAAAAATCATTTTTAATTGCTTTAAAATTAGCTCAATTTGAATTTATAAAAGAACAAAGCGGTGAATTACCTATTCTTTTATTTGATGATATTTTTGACAAATTAGACGAATCTCGTGTTTCAAAAATTGTAACTATGGTAAACGATGCTGTTTTTGGACAAATTTTCATTTCTGATACCCATGCTGAAAGAACAGAAAACATTATTAAAAACACACATCAATCTTACACTATTTACAACTTATAATTTATAGAATTAATCTTATTTTTGCATCATTAAATTTTATTTCAAAATGAACATTCAATCTAATTTTTCTTTAAAAAAACATAATACTTTTGGAATTAATGCTTTAGCAAAACAGTTTATCGCAATTCATACAATAGAAGAATTAGCAACATTATTACAAAATGAGAAAGATATTTTCATTCTTGGTGGTGGAAGCAATATGTTACTTACTAAAGACATTAATAAATTAGTTGTTCATATTAATTTAAAAGGAATAGAAGTCATAGATAAAAATGAAGAATATACATATATAAAAGCAAATGCTGGTGAGAACTGGCACGAATTTGTACTTTATTGTATTAAAAATAATTATGGTGGAATTGAAAATTTATCTTTAATCCCAGGCAACGTAGGAACAACTCCTATTCAGAACATAGGTGCTTATGGTGTAGAAATTAAAGATGTTTTTTTTAGCTGTGAAGCAATGGAAATTGAAACACAAAAGCTAATTATCTTTGATAAAGACTCTTGTCAATTTGGATACAGAGAAAGCATTTTCAAAAACGAGCTGAAAAATCAATATATTATTACTTCCGTTACATTTAAGCTAACTAATAAAAATCACAAATTAAACACTTCTTATGGTGCTATTGAGACAGAATTAGCAAATCAAAATATCACTACTCCAACTATAAAAGATGTTAGCAATGCTGTAATTTCTATTAGAAAAAGCAAATTACCTGATCCAAAAGAATTAGGCAGTAGCGGTAGCTTTTTTAAAAACCCTATTATTTCGAAAGAAAAATATTCAAAAATTGCACTACTTTTCCCAGACATGCCACATTATAACATTTCTGATTCTGAAGTAAAAGTACCTGCTGGTTGGTTAATTGAACAAGCTGGTTTCAAAGGAAAACGCTTTGGTGATGCTGGAATTCACAAAAACCAAGCACTTGTATTAGTTAACTACGGAAATGCTACTGGAAGTGAAATTCTTGCCGTTTCTAAAGACATTCAAAACACTATTTTAAACAAATTTGGTATCTTAATAGAAGCAGAAGTAAACATTATTTAATAATAAAAATCAATAATAATACTAATTGTTTTGTAAATTTGCAGTCTAATATTAAGCATTATGAAACTAATTCTACTTACTATAGGTCTTCTAGCAATTGCCATTATTGGCATTTCAATAAAGATTTGGGCAAAAAAAGATGGTAAATTCGCTGGAACTTGTGCTAGCCAAAGTCCATTCCTAAATCCAGATGGAGAAAACTGTAGCTTTTGTGGAAAAACTCCAGAAGAAATGAAAAACTGTGAAGAAAGTTCACACTCTTAATTTTTTACTTTCTCTATATGTTTTTACAAATTTTATTGATTTTACTAGCATTTTTTGTTGGTATTCAATTCCTATACTATGTATTTATTTTAGGACGATTTTCTTTTTCTAAAAAAACAACTACTACAGCTAAAAAAATCCCTATTTCAGTAATTGTTTGCGCTAAAAATGAAGCTGAAAATATCAAAAAATATTTTCCTCTTTTAATTTCACAGAATCATCCAGATTATGAAATTATATTAATTGATGATGCATCTAGTGATGAAACACTTGATTTATTTGAAAAATACGAACAACAATATTCAAATATAAAACTAGTCAAAGTTCAAAACAATGAAACTTTTTGGGGAAATAAAAAATATGCACTTACATTAGGAATAAAAGTTGCTAAAAACGAACATCTTCTTTTTATTGATGCAGATTGTTATCCTAATTCAAAGAACTGGATAACACAAATGGCTAGCCAGTTTACATCAAAAAAAGCAATAGTATTAGGATATGGTGGTTATGAAAAAATCAAAAACTCCTTCCTAAATAAAGTCATTCGTTTTGAAACACTTGTTACAGCTACTCAATACTTCGGATGGGCAAAAACAGGCAATCCATACATGGGCGTTGGTCGAAATCTTGCATATACTAAAAAAACTTTTTTTGATGCAGGTGGTTTTATAGAACACATGAAAATTAGGTCTGGTGATGATGATTTATTTATAAATCAAGTAGGTACAAAATCAAATACTACTATTTGTTTTACACCTGAAAGCTTCACATATTCTGAACCTAAAAAAACATTTAATGAATGGTTTAATCAAAAAAGGAGACATGTATCAACCGCAAAACTATACAAACCTTTTGATCGCTTACAACTAGGCTTATTTTACATTTCTCAATTAGCATTCATTTTACTTTCAATTATATTGTTAGCCTTTCAACATCAATGGATCATTGTAACATCAATTATAGTATTTCGCTATTTATTTACATGGATAAGTCTTGGTTATGCAGCCGGAAAACTAAAAGAAAAAGATGTAATGTATTGGTATCCAATTATAGAATTTTTCCTTATCTTCACACAACTAAATGTTTTCTTTACTAACATTTTCTCAAAACCCGTACATTGGAAATAAATTCTGAAATTATTCAAAAAAATATAGACAAAGCAAAAACTGGAGACCAAGTTGCCTTCACATTCTTATTAGATTTTTTCTGGAATGAAGTTTATGGCTTTATGCTAAAAAGAACTGAAAACGAAATCGACACAGAAGACATTACAATTGAAACTTTTGCAAAAGCTTTTGATAAAATCACTAATTACAATCCAGAATTCGGGTTTAATACTTGGTTAATTGCAATAGCAAAAAATGTTCATATTGATATGCTACGCAAAAAGAAATCTTCATTATTTATAGATATTACAGATGAAGAAAATGATCATGCATTTAATGTTGTTGACGAAACACCTTCTATAGAAGATGAAATTATTACTGAACAAAATCTTTCGCAACTATTAAATTACATTAAAACATTAAAACCCGCATATCAAGAAGTTATTCAACTACGTTATTTCCAAGAAATGACCTATCAAGATATGGCTGAGCAACTTGATGAGCCTTTAAATAATATTAAGATAAAGCTACTTCGTGCTAAAAAATTATTAGCTGAAACTATTTCTAAAAAAAAGAATAAAAAATTGAAGTAAACGCACTTAATATTGTTTCAAATTTCACAACATGACAAACAAATCTTAAAACTTACTAATTCTTCTTTTGTTTTATCAAATCTCACTATCTTTGTGATTCAAAATTATTTTTATGAATACTGTTACTGAGAATGTTTTTCCTCCAAGAGAACCAAAACCAAAGTGGCTGAGAGTAAAGTTACCTACAGGAAAAAATTATACAGAATTAAGAGGATTAGTTGACAAATACAAATTAAATACAATTTGTGCTTCTGGTAGTTGCCCAAATATGGGAGAATGTTGGGGAGAAGGAACCGCTACTTTTATGATATTAGGAAATATCTGTACTCGTTCATGCGGATTTTGTGGTGTAAAAACAGGTCGACCAGAAACGGTTGATTGGGACGAACCTGAAAAAGTGGCACGTTCTATAAAGTTAATGAACATTAAACATGCCGTTATTACAAGTGTAGACAGAGATGATTTAAAAGATATGGGATCTATTATTTGGGCTGAAACAGTTAAAGCTATTCGAAGAATGAACCCAAACACTACTTTAGAAACTCTAATTCCTGATTTCCAGGGAAACACTAGAAATTTAGATCGTATTATTGAAGTAGCTCCAGAAGTAGTCTCTCATAATATGGAAACTGTAAAACGACTAACAAGAGAAGTAAGAATACAAGCTAAATATGAAAAAAGTTTAGAAGTTTTACGTTATTTAAAAGAACAAGGCATTAAAAGAACTAAATCTGGTATTATGTTAGGTTTAGGAGAAAAAGAAGAAGAAGTAATTCAAACTCTACACGATTTAAGAGCTGCAAATGTTGATATTGTAACAATAGGTCAATATTTACAACCTAGTAAAAAACATTTGCCTGTAAAAGAATACATTACTCCTGATCAGTTTGAAAAATATGAAAAAATAGGTAAAGAATTAGGATTTAGACATGTTGAAAGTGGTGCTTTAGTGCGCTCTTCTTACCATGCTGAAAAACATATTCATTAAAAACCATATAAAGTTAGCAGTTATTAACTAGAAACTATTACTTTATTCAAACCAAAAACTCCATAACTATTAATTTATGGAGTTTTTTATTATCTATACTTTATCGTTTTTAACAACAACCAAAACTTCTTCATTGAATTATATTTCAAATAATCATTATTCTTTTTCAAATAATCACATAACTTAAATAAATCTTAAAATTTAATAATACAATCAAATTATATTCCTTATCTATCCATCAAAAATAATAAATTCCTTACTTTTATACTCTAATTTTTCTTTAAAAAAATGACAAGAATTGCTATTAATGGTTTTGGAAGAATTGGTAGAAATTTATTTCGCCTTTTGCTTAACCATCCTTCAATTGAAGTTATTGCAATAAATGATATTGCAGACAACAAAACGATGAGTCATCTAATAAAATATGACAGTATTCATGGTGTGTTACAATCAAAAACAAGTTATAATGATACTTCTATTATAATAGATGATAAAGAATATTTATTCTATCACGAAAAAGATATTAAAAATTTAGATTGGAAATCCTTAAATATAGACATTGTAATTGAAGCTACAGGAAAATTCAAAACTTGGGACACTTTAAATCAACATATTTCATCTGGAGCAAAAAAAGTAATTCTATCTGTTCCTCCTGAAGATGACAAAATAAAAACAGTGGTTTTAGGAGTAAATGAAAGCATTTTAGACGGTTCTGAAGTTATCATTTCAAATGCAAGTTGCACAACAAACAATGCAGCACCTATGATAAAAGTAATTCAAGAACTATGCGAAATTGAACAAGCTTATATTACAACCGTACACTCTTACACCACCGATCAAAGTTTACACGATCAACCTCATAAAGATTTAAGAAGAGCTAGAGGTGCTTCTCAGTCTATTGTTCCTACAACAACTGGTGCAGCAAAAGCATTATCTAAAATTTTTCCAGAACTAGAAGGTAAAATTGGAGGATGTGGTATTCGTGTTCCTGTTCCTGATGGTTCATTAACTGATATCACTTTTAATGTAAAAAGGAAAGTAAGTATTGAAGAAATAAACAATGCTTTTAAACAAGCCTCAATTACAAATTTAAAAGGAATATTAGACTATACAGAAGATCCAATTGTTTCAGTAGATATAATAGGGAACAGAAATTCTTGTCTTTTCGACGCACAATTAACATCTGTAATAGACAAAATGATAAAAGTTGTAGGTTGGTATGATAATGAAATCGGATATTCATCACGATTAATAGACTTGATTCTCTTTGTATCCAAAAAATAATCTTATAATTAAAATACGTAAAATCAATTAACTATAATTAAAATATAACATTAGAAAAAAATATATATTTTTGTTAACAATCGCTAAATCTCAAAATCAATTTCATTTATAATGAGAAACTTATTACTTGTTTTTTTATTTTTCTGCTCAATAAGTTACTCTCAGTCACTTTTAAAATTGACTACTGAAATAAATGATAGTATTGATTATTATTTAGAAGTTGCATCATTCAACAAAGAAGATAAACGCTATTTTAACAAAGCCATAATTTATATTGACAAAGCCATAGATTATGCCAAGAAACATGGAGAGTATTCTAAACTTCCAGACTGTTATTTAGTTTTAGGTGGAGTTTATTATGATTTAGGAAAACCTGATACTGCAATTGAAAACTTCATAAGAAGTATTAATCTATATAAAAAAAATGTTCCTAGTGCAAACTTAGCTTTAGCTTATTATAGTTTAGGAAAATGTTACTTAGAAAAGAACAAAATAGATCTTGCTGAAATCTATTTTAATAAATCTTCTGAAATCTACGGGGCATTAAATTTTTCAGACGCAATTGAATTAATCAACATTCAAAAAGGAATTATCCAGAAAAACAAAGGAAAATATGACGAAGCTATTTCTATTTTTAGCTCTGTAATTAGCTCCATTTCTAATGAATCTTTTTTTGACACAAAAGTAGAAGCTTATTACCAAATAGGTGAAATTGAAAATCTAAAAAACAACACTAATAATGCAATTGATTTTTTCGAAAATGCATTAATTATGAATTATAATCATTCTAAGAATATTCAACTCCAAAAGAAAATTCTTAGACAATTAAGTAATACCTATAAAAAAAACAATCAACTTGATAAATCTCAAATTTATTTAGAAAGATATGTTTCTATTGCAGATTCTTTAGATAATTTTTACAATCATTCATTATCTGAAAACACATTTGATAGAATTCAGTTTGACAAACAATTAAAAACAATTGAGCAATTAGACAAAGAGAAAAAAAGTCAACAAAAAACGCTTCGTTTTTCAAAACTAATAAGTATTTTAAGTATCGCATTAATTTCTATTTTATCGCTACTTAGTTTGTCTTTATACAAAAACAATAAAATTAGAATTAGCACAAATAAATTATTAAAAGAAAAAAACAAAGAATTAACCATAGAAAAAGAAAGAGCTGAAAGAGCAAGTAAAGCTAGAGCTGAGTTCTTAGCAACCGTAAGTCATGAACTTAGAACACCTTTAAACGCTATAAATGGCATTGCATATATTCTGCTTAATGAAAAACCAAAAGCAACTCAACTAAACTATTTAAAATCATTAGAATTTTCCGGAAAATATTTACTTACATTTATTAATGATATTCTTGAAATTAACAGACTTGAATCTGACAAAGTATTAGTTGAAAAAATAAATTTTAATTTAATTGATTTAGTCGAAAATATTAAAACCTCTTTTAATGAATTTATTATTGAAAATAATATTAATTTCCACCTTAAGATAGACAAAGATATCCCTCCTTACACTATTGGTGATCCTACAAAAATTTCACAGATTTTAATTAACTTAGTTAACAATGCTATTAAGTTTAGTAAGAATGGAGATGTTTGGTTAACCATTCAAAAAATAAAAGAATCTAAAAATCAAATCGTACTTTCTTTTGAAATAAAAGATAATGGAATTGGTATTCCAAAAGATAAACAAAAAAGTATTTTTGACAGCTTTAGTCAAGGATCTGTAGAAATCAATCGCACTTATGGTGGAACTGGCTTAGGATTATCCATTGTAAAGAAAATTTTAGAAATTTTAGGTAGCGATATTATACTTGAAAGTGATGTTAACAAAGGAACTAGCTTACAATTTAATTTAACTTTTGACAAGGGTGAAATCATTGAAAAGAAAGAAGCATTACAAGAAAGTGAAAATTTACCCACAAAAAAAACTATAAAAATTTTATTAGTTGAAGACAACAAAATAAATCAAATGATAACCAAAAAAATGCTAGAACAAAAAGGTATATTTTCAGTTATCATTGATAATGGAGAAGAAGCTATTGAACATTTAAAAACAAACACTTATGATTTGGTTTTAATGGATGTTCACTTACCTGGCATAAATGGAACAGAAGCTACTTCTGAAATTAGAAGTTTTGACACTACTACACCCATAATTGCTCTCACAGCAATATCATTAAATGAGAATAGGGAAATGCTGCTTTCTTACGGCATGAATGAAGTAATCACAAAACCATTTGTTCCTGAAGAATTTTACACTATTCTATTTAACTTTTTATCTAATACTGAAGAATAAAATTTTTAATTAGGCTTCTCACATGTGGTTCTGCTTTTTTTGCAGCTTCTAAAACCTCTTCATGATTTACTTCTTCAATACTTTCCTCATTACCCATATCTGTAATTACAGAAATTCCTAAACAATCCATGTTCATATGCTTTGCTACAATAACCTCTGGAACAGTAGACATTCCTACGCAATCAGCTCCAATATTTTTAACCATCTTATATTCAGCTAATGTTTCAAATGTAGGTCCTTGCAACCCTAAATAAACACCTTCTTTAACCTCTATTTCATTATCTTTTGCAATATTTTTTATTTTAGCAATCATATCTTTTGAATATGGTTCACTCATATTTACAAATCTTGGCCCAAAACGCTCATCATTATGCCCACGCAATGGATGTTCTGGCATCATATTTATATGATCCTTTATTATCATAACATCGCCTACTTTAAAAGATGCATTTACACCACCAGAAGCATTTGAAACAATTAATTTTTCTATTCCTAATAATTTCATAACTCGCACAGGAAACGTAACTTCTTTCATATCATAACCTTCATAATAATGAAATCGTCCTTGCATAGCCATTACTTTTTTAGAATCAATAGTTCCGAATAATAACGCTCCTTTATGTCCTTTAACAGTAGAAACAGGAAAATTTGGAATTTCACTATAGGAAACTGAAAATTCAACCTTAATATCATTGGCAAATCCTCCTAAACCAGAACCCAAAATAACTCCATACTCTGGAGCAAAATGTGTTATACCTTTCAAATAATTAACCGTTTCTTGTGCCTTTTCCCACATACTCTTTTATTTTACTATTAAAATTATTTTCGTTTTCAATTATTCTACTCTTAATAGGCAAATAAAATAATTGATTATTTAAAAATTTACCTTTTAGTCTAACAAAGTCTTTTTCAGTAGTAATAATTTTTTTATTACTAGCTAACTTTTTTATTCTTTTTATATCTTGATCAGAAAAATTATGATGGTCTGGAAAAACCATTTTTTCATCTTCTTCATTTCCTAAGAAATCAAAAAACAAATCGGGTTTAGCAATACCTGCCAAAAGCAACTTTGGCTCTTTTAAATCTTCGATTTTTATTACCTCATTTTCAGCATACACATATTCATCATATTCAATTGTACTAAAGAAAACAGGACAATTAACATTTAACTGTCTCTTTATATTCTCCTGTGTAAGTTCGGAAATTAGTGAAGGACATTTAGTGACAATTATCATATTTGCCCTTTTTTTTCCTAATGAAGGTTCTCTTAAATTACCAAAAGGGAGAATAAAATCATTACAAAACAAATCATCATAAGTCGTTAATAGAATATAAAATCCTACTTTTACTTTTCTATGCTGAAAAGCATCATCTAACAAAATCACATCTGGACTATATTTTAACAATTCTGCAATTCCATTTCTTCTATTAGCATCAACAGCAACCAAAACCTCAGGAAATTTAGAATAAAATTGAAAAGGCTCATCTCCTAAAATTCTAGCAGAAGTATTTTCATTAGCTAAAACAAAACCTTTTGATTCTCTTTTATAACCTCTACTTAGTGTAGCTACTTTATACTCTCTTAACAAGCGTATTAAGTACTCAATTTGAGGTGTCTTTCCTGTTCCTCCTACACTTAAATTTCCAACAGCAATTATTGGAATATTAAAAGTCTGACTTCTAAAAATGCCAATATCATACAAAAGATTTCGAATGAATGTTACTATCCAGTAAATGAATGCCAGTGGGAAAAGTATTTTTCTTAAAAAAACCATAGCACGAAAGTAGCAATTTTTTATCTTTGAAGTAAATTTCTATACATGAAACTTTTCGAAATACTTCCTATACTTGAAGAACTCGCTCCATTACCATATGCAGAAGATTTTGATAATGTAGGCTTACTCGTTGGCAATCAAAACGAAACAATAAAAGGAATATTAGTTTGTCATGATGCATTAGAAAATGTAATTGATGAAGCCATTTCAAAGAAATGCAACCTTGTAGTTTGCTTCCACCCTATTCTTTTTAGTGGATTAAAAAAAATTACAGGTAAAAACTATGTAGAGAGAGCGATTATGAAAGCTATTAAAAATGATATTTCAATTTATGCTATTCACACGGCACTTGATAATCATCAAAATGGTGTCAATAAAATTTTCAGTGATGCTCTAGGTTTACAAAACACTAAGATTCTTATTCCAAAAGAAAATTATATCAAAAAATTAGTTACTTATACTGTTCCTGAAAATTCTACACAACTAAGAAATGCATTATTTGAAGCTGGAGCAGGAAAAATAGGGAACTATGAAAATTGTAGTTTTAACAGTCGAGGAATCGGCACTTATTTAGGAAATGAAAATAGCAACCCTGAAATAGGAAACAAATTTGAATTTATAGAAAATATAGAAACTAAAATTGAAGTTACTTTTGAAAAGCATTTAGAATCTAAAATTCTAAAAACATTATTCAGCAATCATATTTATGAAGAAGTTGCATATGAAATTTATTCATTAAACAATAAACATCAAAATATTGGTTTAGGAATGATAGGAGAATTATCTGAACCAATGAATGAAAGCGATTTTCTATCTTTTGTAAAAACAAAAATGCAGTGTGGAGGCATTAGACATAGTGCTTTTACAAACAAATCTATAAAAAAAGTAGCTGTTTTAGGTGGTTCGGGAAGTTTTGCAACAAAAGCAGCTTTACAAGCTGGTGCAGATGCTTTTTTAACTTCAGATTTAAAATATCATCAATTTTATGAAGCAGAAGGAAGACTTCTTTTAGCCGATATTGGTCATTTTGAGAGCGAAAGATTTACAAAAAATTATATTGTTGATTATCTTAAAGAAAAAATCACTAATTTTGCAATCGTTTTATCAGAAGAAAATACAAATCCTG
Organism: Flavobacterium sediminilitoris; assembly: GCF_023008245.1. Classification (NCBI taxonomy): domain Bacteria; kingdom Pseudomonadati; phylum Bacteroidota; class Flavobacteriia; order Flavobacteriales; family Flavobacteriaceae; genus Flavobacterium; species Flavobacterium sediminilitoris. Next base: position 2,078,910 of record NZ_CP090145.1, on the reverse strand, counting down.
TTCAATACTTTTAATATGGCAAACAAAAAAGAACTTAGCGTAGAAGATAAATTAAGAGCACTTTATGCTTTACAGCTGGTTGACTCTAAGATTGATGAAATACGTAATGTTAGAGGAGAACTACCTCTTGAGGTTGAAGATTTAGAGGACGAAGTTGCCGGTCTAAGCACTCGTTTAGATAAATTAAAATCAGATTTAGAAGCTATCGATGTTCAAATTAAAGAAAAGAAAAATGCAATCGATGAGCACAAAACAAGCATAAAAAAATACTTAGATCAACAAAAAAATGTTCGCAACAATAGAGAATTTAACTCTTTAACAAAAGAAGTTGAGTTTCAAGAACTAGAAATTCAATTAGCTGAAAAGCATATTAAAGAAATGAAAGCTTCTATTGAACATAAAAAAGAAGTTCTTGGTCAAACTAAAGAAAAATTAGATTCTAAGCAACATCACTTAAAACACAAAAAGGCTGAACTTAGTGATATTATGGCTGAAACTGAAAAAGAAGAAAACTTCTTAATCGGAAAATCAGAAGAGTTTCAAGAAAAAATTGAAGATCGTTTATTAGCAGCATACACAAGAATTAGAACAAGTGTTAGAAATGGCTTAGCTGTTGTTTCTATTGAGCGTGGCGCTTCTGCTGGTTCATTTTTCACAATTCCACCGCAAACACAAATGGAAATTGCTGGACGTAAAAAAATCTTAACAGACGAACACAGTGGTAGAATATTAGTAGATAATATACTAGCTGAAGAAGTAAAAGATGAAATGGAGAAATTATTTGCTAAATTGTAATTCTCAGAACGTATATAAAAAAAACCGATGATTTAAATAAATCATCGGTTTTTATGTTTAAATATGTTTTTTATTGAAAACATTTATAAACTTGTGTTTCTGGTAACATAGCAACATTACCTGTTAAAGTATAACCATTATCTATAGCACATTGCTGAGTATTAAAATAAATAGTTGTACCGTTTTTCACCGCCTCATACCCTTGTATTATCGGTGGTCCTACTTCTAATACTGAAGAACTAGATGATTCCTGAAAAGTAAAACTAGCCATTGTTACAAATAAAAACATTAAACCAAAAACATTAAAGAAATTTTTCATAATTAAAATTTATTTATTTACATGCCTACACTATATTTTAAGTCGCCTTCAGCTTTTCGACTTTTATTTGAATAGATATTTTCTCAAAAACAACTTACTCTTTTGTAATTTTATACAAAAATAGCTACAAATCGTCTTAATTCACATACAGTAAATCTGTAAAAAAAGTTAAATTTCAATAAAGTAAAAACGCATTACATTTTTTCAAACAAACATGATTATAGTGTTTTTTAAAAATAAATTTACAAATACTTTAAAAAACTTATCTTTGTAACATGGAAGAAGAAAAATTAGTTCGTATTAATAAATTTTTATCAGAATCAGGTTATTGTTCACGTAGAGAAGCCGATCGTTTAATAGACCAAGGTCGTGTAACTATAAATGGAATTGTTCCAGAAATGGGAACAAAAATAGGTCCAAACGATGAAGTGCGAGTAAACGGACAATTGATTCAAGAAAAAACAGATAATCGAATTTATCTTGCTTTTAATAAACCTGTAGGCATTGAATGTACTACAAATCCTGATATAAGAGATAATGTTGTTTCTTATATTAATTATTCTGAGCGTATTTTCCCTATTGGTCGATTAGACAAAGCTAGTGAAGGTCTTTTATTGTTAACCAATGATGGCGATATTGTAAATAAAATTTTACGTGCAAGAAATAATCACGAAAAAGAATATATTGTAACAGTTAATAAAACAATTACTGATCGTTTTATTCAACGCATGGCAAATGGAATTCCTATTTTAGATACTATTACTAAAAAGTGTAAAGTAGAACAAGTAAGTAAAAATACTTTTAGAATTATTTTAACACAGGGATTAAATCGTCAAATTCGTAGAATGTGCGAATACCTAGATTATGAAGTAGAAGCGCTAAAACGTACTCGAATAATGAATATTTCATTAGATATACCTGTTGGACAACATCGTTTACTTACATCGAAAGAAATGACCGATTTAAATAATTTGATTGTGCAGTCTAGTAAAACCGAAGAAGCTAGTCTACCAAGTAATAAAAGTAAATTTACTGGCAAAAGAAATTATGATGACAGGAATAGATAACTGGATTTTCATAAATAATCTATGAAAAAAATTCATATTTTAATTATATTTTTTACATTATATAATTGTTCATCAACCACAACAACAATTCCTAATAAATTAGATTCAATTTACATTATAAATGCTAAAAATTTCGCATTTACTCAATTTGAAAGTTGCTCAACAGGAAATTATATTCCTATTACAAATAAAATAGCAACGCCAAATTTTGCAAGAAAACTAACTATTAACAATTTAGCAGAGTCTTGTGTAAAAATTAATGATCGTTTTGGAACGTTATTAAATCTAGAAATCCAACAAGCCTTAATCTATAAAAAAACATTGATTTATAGATTTAAAGCCACTTATTCAAAAATTAAACATAATCCAGAAATTAGAGTATACTCAACTCTTGAACATAAATATAGTGGATTAATTATAAAACCTAAATACTTGGAAAAGTATACTCCTTTTAAGCCTGAAACTAAAATATAAATTTATAAACACCTGTTTTTCAAAACAACAAACCCATAAAAAGATGTCAAATCAATTTTCCAAGTTAGGAATTACTGCACCAATACTAAAAAGCTTAGCCGATTTAGAAATCGCTACACCAACAGAGATTCAAGAAAAAACAATTCCCATTTTATTAAATAAAGCAGATGATTTTGTTGGCTTGGCAAAAACAGGTACTGGAAAAACGGCTGCTTTTGGATTACCCCTATTACAATTAATAAAATCGGATAATCAAAATATTCAAGTGGTAATTTTAGTCCCAACAAGAGAATTAGGACATCAAATATTTAGTAACATGGAAACATTTGCTAAATATTTACCCGAAGTTTCTATTGCTGCAACTTGTGGAGGAATTCCTATTAAGCCACAAATTGAACGCTTATCAAAGCCTACACATATTGTGATTGCTACACCAGGTCGTTTAATTGATTTAATTAAACGAAATGCTATAAATATTAAAGAAGCAAAATATTTAGTATTAGATGAAGCTGATGAAATGATAACCGCTTTAAAAGATGGTTTAGACGAAATTATAGTAGCACTACCAAAAAGCAGAAGAACATTATTATTTTCTGCAACAATGCCAGGTACAATTAAGCAATTAATTCAAAACTACATGTCTAAACACGTTACGCAAGTAAGTGCTGATATGAAAACTGTAGGAAATAATAGTATTGATCATCAATATCTAGTAGTAGATCCTATTGAAAAATTAAATATTCTAATGCATTTCCTAACTTCAAGAGAAGGGCAACGTGGCATTATTTTTTGCAAAACAAAAGCAGCCGTTAATAAACTAGCTAAAAATTTAGCAATTAACCGTTTCTCTTCAGGTGCATTACATGGTAGTTTAACACAACCTATTCGTGATCGCATAATGGAACAATTTCGTGAAGGACATATTAACATTTTAGTTGCTACTGATTTAGCTGCAAGAGGAATAGATGTAAAAGAAGTTTCATATGTAGTTAATTATCATTTACCAGATGTTTATGAAGCATATGTACATAGAAGTGGAAGAACAGCTAGAGCTGGAGCAAATGGTTTATCGTTGACTATTTTACAAAAAGAAGAAATTATTGAACTAGCTGATTTTCAAAAAGAATTAGGAATTACTTTTACCGAATTTAAAAAGCCAGATAATCAAAGCATTGAGGATAATAATGTTTTTTTATGGGCTAAACAAATTTTCAAAACGAAACCAAATAATGAAATTTCTCCTGTTTTAAAAGATAAAATTAAAACAGTTTTCCATCATTTAACTAAAGATGAATTGATTGAAAAAATGTTGGCCAATCATTTATTACAAAATAAAAATGAAGTTCTCATAAAAGCCAAAACACCAGTTAAAAAGAAAAAATAAATCGTAATAAAACTAATATTTATCCTAAAATTAAAAAGGGAAAAACACCTAATAGAAAGGGTTTAAGAACCTTATAAGTATTTAATTTTAAAACTGATCTTTACCAAGAGTAAAAAACAAATAGTTTAACGTAAAATAAAAAAATGAAAAGAGAAGTAACTATTAAAGAGTCAGAGGATAAAATTTTTCTATTAATTGAAAAAGATTATTTTAAAAGAGTTAAGGAAGGAAGAAGATTTTGGGGTTGGGGAAAACACAAATTAAAATGCCGATATTTTATTTTTGGAATCCCTGTTAAAGAAAATTGTAACAACTGTTGGGGTTAAAAATCAAAAGCCATCAAATTCACACTTGATGGCTTTCTTTCTAATTATACTTTATTATAACTTTTGTTTAGTAATCCTACTAATTCATTTTTGGTATATGCTTTCAATCTCACCCATTTATCATCATATTGTCAAAATTTTAAAATACTAAATATTTTATCGGATACCATAATTAAATTAAAAAACATCTCATAATAAGTTTACTATGAGATGTTAAAAAGTTAGTAAATCTCAATATTATCCTTGATACTCGTCATTATTTGGATTTAATTGATTTGCATGATTGTCTAAATCTGCTTGTGTGTACTCATAATCTTTACTTAAAGCCATAATTATAATATTTAATGTTAATATTTAAACAAAAATAGATCTAATTTGAATAATGTTAATGGAAATATTCGACGATAGTAAAAAATCTTAGTTTAAGATATAATTTTTATTTCCATAACATAGTCGTCCATTATATAATTATTTCCTATATCTATAACTTCATCTTTTACAATAGAGAAACCTAATTTTTCATAAAATGATTTAGCATTATTATACTTATTCACATTAAGAAAAATAGCTTCTTGATTAGCTTCTAAAGCTTTTTCTTTTACTAGTTCGTACAATTTCTTTCCAATTCCTGTACCTTGTGTTTCTGGTAGCACGTAAATTTTATGAATTTTTGCTTTATTAAGCATGCTATTTAATTCATAAGACACAAACCCTAGCGGCTTTTCTAATTCATCTTCTACAAGATAAAAAACATGCTTTTTAATTTCTATTTGCTCTTGTAGCACCTCTATAGAATAAAATGCATCAAGCATATAATACAATTGTTCTTCACTTAAGATATCCTTATAAGCTATTGGCCAAATAGCATAAGCTAACTCTTTTACTTTGTTTAATTCGTCTCTTTTAATTTCTCTAATCATAATAATAAAAAATGCATACTGTAAATTTACAATATGCATTTTTATTTAACCTTCAATAATTCTAAAAAAAACGTATCTATAAAAATTTTAATAGAATTAAGCTTGTCCAGTTGGTCCAAAATTTAAAGGAATATGTGGTTGTTCGCCTTCTTCAATTTTCCCGTGTGCAACTTCAAATCTTTGTATATTTTCACCTAATGCTTTTAATAGTCTTTTTGCATGTTGTGGAGTTAATACTATTCTCGATTTTACTTTTGCTTTTGGCACACCTGGCATTATTGCAATAAAATCTAAAACAAATTCACTATTTGAATGATTAATAATAGCTAAATTAGAATAAATTCCTTCAGCTATTTTTTCATCTAATTCAATATTAATTTGTCCTTGTTGGTTATTATTATTTTCCATAATTTAATGATTTAAAAAAACCTAACAGAAATATCTGTTAGGTTTTTAGTTATGTATAAAACAACTTTCAATGACTAGTAATTAAATTCTTCTTTAGCAGCCATCAATTCGTTGTATTCTTCTTTAGATCCAACTATTGTATTGTCATATTCTCTCATACCTGTTCCAGCAGGGATTCTATGTCCTACAATAACATTTTCTTTTAAGCCTTCTAATGTATCTATTTTCCCTGCAACAGCAGCTTCATTTAATACTTTAGTAGTCTCTTGGAACGATGCAGCAGAAATAAATGATTTCGTTTGTAACGATGCTCTTGTAATACCCTGAAGTACTGGAGTAGCAGTTGCAGTAACAACATCTCTAGCTTCCACTAAATTTCTATCATCTCTTTTAAGTAATGAATTTTCATCACGTAATTGACGAGGTGTAACAATTTGTCCTTCTTTTAAGTTTACAGAATCTCCAGCAGATTCTATTACTTTCATTCCATATAGTTTATCATTTTCAACGATAAAGTCTCTTGTATGAGCTAATTGATCCTCTAAGAATAGAGTATCTCCTGGATCAACGATTCTAACTTTACGCATCATTTGACGAATTACTACTTCAAAGTGCTTATCATTAATTTTTACCCCTTGTAAACGATATACTTCTTGAATTTCATTTACCAAATACTGTTGAACAGCAGATGGTCCTTTAATTCTTAAAATATCTTCTGGAGTAATTGCTCCATCAGATAAAGGAGTTCCCGCTTTAACGTAGTCATTTTCTTGAACTAAAATTTGATTAGAAAGTTTAACTAAATATTTCTTTACTTCACCAAATTTAGATTCAATTGCCAACTCACGGTTACCTCTTTTAATTTTACCGAATGTAACAACACCATCAATCTCAGATACAACTGCAGGATTAGAAGGATTACGAGCTTCTAACAACTCTGTAATTCTTGGTAAACCTCCTGTAATATCACTTGATTTAGAAGAACGACGAGGAATCTTCACAAGAATTTTTCCTGCTTTAATTTTTTCTCCTTCATCAACCATAAGGTGAGCTCCAACTGGTAAGTTATAAGAACGAATTAATTCTCCGTCTTTTCCATAAATATGTAAAGTTGGAATTAATTTTTTATTACGTGCTTCAGAAACTACTTTTTCTTGGAAACCTGTTTGCTCATCTATTTCAACTAAGAAAGTTTCACCTTGCTTAATATCTTCATATTCAACTTTACCTGTAAATTCAGAAATAATAACTCCATTATATGGATCCCATTTACATATCAATGATCCTTTATCTACGATTTCACCATCTTTAACAAAGATGTTAGAACCGTAAGGAATATTGTGAGTATTTAGAATAATTCCTGTTTTCTCGTCAATTAATTTTAACTCTGTTGAACGAGAGATCACGATATCAGCTGTATTACCTTCTGAATCTTCTCCTTTTACAGTTTTTAAATCTTCTATTTCTAAACGTCCTTTAAATTTAGTAACAATACTAGACTCTTCTGATAAACCTCCAGCAACCCCTCCAACGTGGAAAGTACGAAGTGTTAACTGTGTACCTGGCTCACCAATTGATTGAGCAGCAATTACACCAACAGCTTCACCTTTCTGAGTCATTTTTCCAGTCGCTAGGTTTCTACCATAACATTTAGCACAAATACCTTTTTCTGCTTCACATGTTAAAGGAGAACGAACTTCAACTTTTTCGATAGGAGAAGCATCAATTTTCTTAACAATAGATTCAGTAATTTGCTCACCTGCATGAACTAATACTTCAGAAGTTAAAGGATCTACAATATCTTGAAGTGTTACACGTCCTAGAATTCTTTCTCCTAATGTTTCAACAATTTCTTCGTTTTTCTTCAAAGCAGAAACTTCAATACCTCTTAAAGTACCACAATCAACAGAATTTACAATAACATCTTGAGATACATCATGTAATCTTCTTGTTAAGTATCCTGCATCGGCAGTTTTAAGAGCCGTATCCGCAAGACCTTTACGAGCACCGTGAGTAGAGATAAAGTATTCAAGAATTGAAAGTCCTTCTTTAAAGTTAGAAAGAATAGGGTTTTCAATAATTTCACCACCACCAGCAGTTGATTTTTTAGGTTTTGCCATCAAACCACGCATACCAGTTAACTGACGGATTTGCTCTTTAGATCCCCTTGCTCCAGAATCAAGCATCATAAATACAGAGTTAAATCCTTGTTGATCTTCTCTAATATTTTTCATTGCCAATTCTGTAAGTTCAGCATTTGCAGAAGTCCATATATCAATAACTTGGTTATAACGCTCATTATTTGTAATAAGACCCATGTTATAATTCAATGAAATTGCATCTACTTGAACACGTGCATCAGCGATCAATTTTCCTTTTTGATCTGGAATTCTAATATCTCCTAATGAGAATGATAAACCACCTTGGAAGGCAAATTTATATCCCATATTCTTCATATTATCTAAGAACGCAGCTGTTGTTGGAACATCTGTAACTCCTAAAATTCTACCAATAATATCACGAAGTGATTTTTTAGTCAATACCTCATTAATGAATCCGGCAGCTTCTGGCACAACTTCATTAAACAAGACTCTACCAGCGGTAGTTTGAATAATTTTGTTAACCAATTCTCCTTCTTCATTAAAGTCTTTAGCTCTTACTTTAATACGAGCATTTAATTCAACTTTACCTTCATTAATTGCAATATTAACTTCTTCAGCAGAGTAGAAAGTTAATCCTTCTCCTAGAATTTTCTTTTCTGGAGTAGATAAACGTTCTTTAGTCATATAATACAATCCAAGAACCATGTCCTGAGAAGGTACCGTAATAGGAGCCCCATTAGCAGGGTTAAGGATATTATGTGACGCTAACATTAATAATTGTGCTTCAAGAATTGCCTCTGGTCCTAAAGGTAAGTGAACTGCCATCTGGTCACCATCGAAATCGGCATTAAAAGCCGTACATACTAATGGGTGTAACTGGATTGCTTTCCCTTCAATTAATTTAGGTTGGAATGCTTGAATACCTAAACGGTGAAGAGTAGGAGCACGATTCAATAATACTGGATGTCCTTTAATTACATTTTCAAGAATATCCCATACTACTGGTTCTTTTTTATCTATAATTTTCTTTGCAGATTTTACTGTTTTAACAATTCCTCTTTCGATTAATTTACGAATAACGAATGGTTTGTATAATTCTGCTGCCATATCCTTAGGGATACCACATTCAAATAATCTTAATTCAGGTCCAACAACGATTACCGAACGAGCAGAATAATCTACACGTTTACCTAATAAGTTTTGACGGAAACGTCCTTGTTTACCTTTTAACGAATCTGATAAAGATTTTAATGGTCTATTAGATTCTGTTTTAACCGCAGAAGCTTTTCTTGTATTATCAAATAATGAGTCTACTGCTTCTTGAAGCATACGTTTCTCATTACGTAAGATAACTTCTGGAGCTTTAATTTCCATTAATCTTTTTAAACGATTATTACGGATGATAACTCTTCTGTATAAATCATTCAAATCTGAAGTTGCGAAACGACCTCCATCAAGTGGTACTAATGGACGTAATTCAGGTGGAATAACAGGAATTACTTTTAAAATCATCCATTCAGGAAGATTTTCTCTATTTTTATTTGCTTCACGGAAAGATTCAACTACATTTAAACGTTTTAACGCTTCTGTTTTACGTTGTTTTGAAGTTTCATTATTTGCGGCGTGACGCAATTGGAATGACAAAGTATCTAAATCAATACGTGACAATAAGTCCATAATACATTCTGCGCCCATTTTAGCGATGAATTTATTTGGATCTGTATCATCTAAATATTGATTTTCCATTGGAAGCGTATCTAATATGTTTAAATACTCTTCTTCTGTTAAGAAATCTAATTTATTTAAAGTTTCTCCTTCTAAACCTTGTGCAATACCTGGTTGAATTACTACATATCTTTCGTAGTAAATTATCATATCTAATTTCTTAGAAGGTAAACCAAGAATGTAACCAATTTTATTTGGTAACGAACGGAAATACCATATATGAGCAATAGGTACAACAAGATTAATATGTCCTACTCTATCTCTACGAACTTTTTTCTCTGTAACTTCAACACCACAACGATCACAAACAATGCCCTTGTAACGTATTCTTTTATACTTTCCACAAGCACATTCGTAATCTTTTACTGGACCGAAAATACGTTCACAGAAAAGACCATCTCTTTCTGGTTTGTGAGTACGATAGTTTATAGTTTCAGGCTTTAAAACCTCTCCTCTTGACTCTGCCAAGATAGATTCTGGTGAAGCTAATCCTATCGTAATTCTGTTAAATCTTTTAACGGTGTTTTTATCTTTTAATCTTGTCATGATATGAATACTATCGATTTTATAAAAAACGCTATAAAGGGAGTAAGTTTTACATTACTCCCGTAAAATTATTCTTCTAATCTGATGTCTAAACCAAGACCTTTAAGTTCATGCATTAATACATTGAACGATTCAGGTAATCCAGGTTCTGGCATTGTTTCTCCTTTTACGATTGACTCGTAAGTTTTTGCTCTACCAATTACGTCATCCGATTTAACCGTCAAGATTTCTCTTAAGGTACTCGATGCTCCATAAGCTTCAAGAGCCCAAACCTCCATCTCTCCAAAACGCTGACCTCCAAATTGAGCTTTACCTCCTAATGGTTGTTGTGTAATTAAAGAGTATGGACCAATAGAACGTGCGTGCATTTTATCATCAACCATGTGTCCTAATTTTAACATATAGATTACACCTACGGTTGCTGCTTGATGGAAACGTTCTCCAGTACCACCATCATATAAATGAGTGTGCCCAAATCTTGGAACACCAGCTTCGTCTGTCAATTCATTAATTTGGTCTAAAGTAGCCCCATCAAAAATTGGTGTTGCAAACTTTCTACCTAAATTCATACCTGCCCAACCTAATACGGTCTCATAAATTTGACCAATATTCATACGAGAAGGTACACCAAGTGGATTCAATACAATATCAACAGGAGTTCCATCTTCAAGGAAAGGCATATCTTCATGACGAACAATTCTAGCAACAATACCTTTGTTACCGTGACGACCTGCCATTTTATCTCCTACTTTAAGTTTACGTTTTTTAGCAATGTAAACTTTAGCAAGTTTTAAAATTCCAGAAGGTAGTTCATCTCCAACTGTGATTGTGAATTTTTCTCTTCTCAACCATCCTTGTAAATCGTTTAACTTAATTTTATAGTTATGAATTAAATCATTTACTAATTTATTAGTTAAATCATCTGTTGTCCATTGTCCTTTTGTTAAATGAGCAAAATCATCAACAACTTGTAACATTTTCTTAGTGAATTTTTTCCCTTTTGGTAATACTTCTTCACCTAAATCATTTATAACACCTTGCGATGTTTTACCATCAATGATTAAAAATAATTTTTCGATTAACTTGTCTTTTAAGTCATTGAATTTAACTTCAAATTCTATATCAAGTTTATCAATATCTTCTTTATCTTTAGAACGCTTACGCTTATCTTTTACAGCTTTAGCAAATAATTTCTTATCTAAAACAACTCCATGTAATGATGGAGAAGCTTTCAATGAAGCATCTTTTACATCTCCTGCTTTATCACCAAAGATAGCACGTAATAATTTCTCTTCTGGAGTTGGGTCAGATTCTCCTTTTGGAGTAATTTTCCCTATTAGAATATCACCAGGTTTTACCTCTGCTCCAATTCTAATCATTCCATTTTCATCTAAATCTTTTGTTGCTTCTTCTGAAACGTTAGGAATATCATTAGTTAACTCTTCGTTTCCTAATTTTGTATCTCTAACCTCTAATGAATAATCATCAATATGTATAGAAGTAAAAATATCGTCACGAACTACTTTTTCAGAAATTACAATCGCATCCTCAAAGTTATACCCTTTCCAAGGCATGAAGGCTACTTTTAAATTTCTTCCAATTGCTAATTCTCCATTTTGTGTTGCGTATCCTTCACAAAGAACTTGACCTTTAGAAACTCTATCCCCTTTTCTTACAATTGGTTTTAAGTTTATACAAGTACTTTGATTAGTTTTTCTGAATTTGATTAACTGATATGTTTTCTCATCTTCATCAAAACTTACTAATCTTTCGTCATCTGTTCTGTCGTACTTAATTGTAATTTTATTAGAATCAACATAAGCAACAACTCCTTCTCCTTCAGCATTAATTAATACTCTTGAATCAGATGCAACTTGTCTTTCTAATCCTGTACCTACAATAGGTGCTTCTGGACGTAATAAAGGAACTGCTTGACGCATCATGTTTGATCCCATCAATGCACGGTTCGCATCATCATGCTCTAAGAAAGGAATTAATGAAGCTGAAATAGAAGCAATTTGGTTTGGAGCAACATCAGTATAATGAATTGCAGTTGGCTCTACAACAGGGAAGTCACCTTCCTCACGTGCAATAACGTTTTCCGCAGTAATTTTACCTTTGTCATCCATCTCAATGTTTGCTTGTGCAATCATTTTTCCTTCTTCTTCTTCAGCGCTTAAATAAGTTGGAATTGATTCTAAATCTACTACTCCATCTGTAACCTTACGGTAAGGAGTCTCAATGAATCCCATTCCATTTACTTTAGCATAAACACCTAAAGATGAAATCAATCCAATGTTTGGTCCCTCTGGTGTTTCAATTGGACATAAACGTCCATAATGCGTATAGTGAACGTCACGAACCTCGAAACCAGCTCTTTCTCTAGATAAACCTCCAGGTCCAAGTGCAGATAAACGACGTTTGTGTGTAATCTCTGCTAGTGGATTAGTTTGATCCATGAACTGAGATAACTGGTTGGTTCCAAAAAATGAATTAATTACTGACGATAAAGTTTTAGCATTAATCAAATCGATTGGTGTAAATACTTCATTATCTCTAACATTCATTCTTTCACGGATTGTTCTTGCCATACGAGCAAGACCAACTCCAAATTGTGAAGACAATTGTTCACCAACTGTTCTTACACGACGGTTTGATAAGTGATCAATATCATCAATCTCAGCTTTTGAGTTGATTAATTCAATCAAATATTTTACAATTGTAATAATATCCTCTTTGGTCAAAACTTGTTTTTCCATTGGGATATCCAAACCTAATTTTTTGTTCATTCTATAACGACCAACTTCACCTAAGTTATAACGTTGATCAGAGAAGAATAATTTATCTATAATACCGCGAGCCGTCTCTTCATCAGGCGGTTCTGCGTTACGTAATTGTCTATAAATATGCTCAACAGCTTCTTTTTCAGAATTTGTTGGATCCTTTTGTAATGTATTATGAATGATAGTATAATCAGCAGCATTATTATCTTCTTTATGTAAAAGGATTAATTTTACATCTGCATCGATAATTTCTTCAACATTATCTTTATCTAAAATAGTATCACGGTCTAAAATAATTTCATTACGTTCAATTGATACTACTTCTCCTGTATCTTCATCTACGAAATCTTCATGCCAAGTATTTAAAACACGTGCAGCAAGTCTTCTTCCGATATATTTCTTAATTCCTGTTTTAGAAACTTTAATTTCTTCAGCTAAATCAAAAATTTCTAAGATATCTTTATCTCTTTCAAATCCAATAGCTCTAAATAAAGTTGTAACAGGTAGTTTTTTCTTTCTATCAATATAAGCGTACATAACACTATTGATATCTGTAGCAAATTCTATCCAAGAACCTTTAAAAGGAATAATTCTGGCAGAATATAGTTTAGTACCATTAGCATGGAAAGATTGACCAAAGAAAACACCTGGTGATCTATGTAATTGAGAAACAACAACACGTTCAGCACCATTAATAACAAATGTTCCACTAGGTGTCATATAAGGAATAGTTCCTAAATACACATCTTGAACAATAGTTTCAAAATCTTCATGTTCTGGGTCAGTACAATACAGCTTAAGTCTTGCTTTTAAAGGCACACTATATGTTAGTCCTCTATCAATACATTCTTCAATTGTATATCTTGGTGGGTCTATAAAATAATCAAGAAACTCTAAAACGAATTGATTTCTCGTATCCGTAATTGGGAAATTTTCCATGAAGGTATTATAGAGACCTTCGTTGCCTCTTTCATCAGATTTAGTTTCCAATTGGAAAAAATCCTTAAAAGACTTTACCTGAATGTCCAGAAAATCTGGATAATTAGGTATGTTTTTAGTAGAAGCAAAATTTAATCTTTCAGTCTGATTAGCAATCATCAATGGACAAATTTTTATTTAGAAAAAAATTAAAAACGTATAAACGATAATATACGCAAAATGGTTTAGGTCTTTGAGAGACAATCCCAAGACCTAAACCTGCTTTGTAAACTAAGTTTAACTTATTTAAGCTCAACTACAGCACCAGCTTCTTCTAAAGCTTTCTTAAGACCTTCAGCCTCATCTTTAGAAACTCCTTCTTTAACATTAGTTGGAGCACCGTCTACCATATCTTTAGCCTCTTTAAGACCTAAACCAGTTAATTCTTTAACAGCTTTAACTACAGCTAATTTAGAAGCACCAGCTTCTTTCAATACAACTGTAAATTCTGTTTGTTCAGCAGCAGCAGCACCTTCACCACCACCAGAAACCACAACTGCAGCAGCAGCTGGCTCTATACCATACTCATCTTTTAATATTGTTGCTAATTCGTTAACTTCTTTAACTGTTAAGTTAACTAATTGCTCTGCGAATTGTTTCAAATCTGCCATTTTTTCTATCTTTTAAAATGTTTTGTAAAAATATAATGTATTATAGTGCGTTCTTTTATTCAGCTCCTTCTTCTTTACCTTCTTGGTTTTGAAGTGCAGCAATAACTCTTTGTGCTGGAGATTGTAATAATCCAATGATTTCACCAATAACTTCAGCTCTAGATTTGATAGCTGCAAGGTTTTCTAAGTTTTCATCACCAATGTAAACATCTTCAGTTATATATGCCCCTTTTAAAACTGGCTTTTTACCTTTTTTACGGAACTCTTTAATGATTTTAGCTGGAGCACTAGCTACATCTGAAATCATCATTGAAGTATTTCCTTTTAAAACACTAGGTAAATCTCCGAAATCAGTATCAGAAGCTTCCATTGCTTTTTCAAGCAAAGTATTTTTTACAACTTCTAATTTTATTCCTGCTTTAAAACAAGCTCTCCTTAAGTTTGAAGTAGTTTCTGCATCTAGTCCTGAAGTGTCTGCTAAATAAATAACATTCACACCCGCTAACTTTGCAGTTAAATCTTCAATAGCGATTGATTTTTCTTCTCTAGTCATACTAAAAATTTTTAACTACCAAATTATACTGCCTTAGGATCTAAAGCAATAGCAGGACTCATTGTACTTGATAAGTGTATAGACTTAATATAAGTACCTTTAGCTGCAGTTGGTTTTAATTTTATTAATGTTTGAATAATTTCGTGAGCATTATCATAAATTTTATCAGCATCAAAAGACACTTTTCCAATTCCTGCATGAACAATACCCGTTTTATCAACTTTAAAGTCGATTTTACCAGCTTTAACTTCTTGAACAGCTTTAGCAACATCCATAGTTACAGTACCTGTTTTAGGGTTTGGCATTAAACCTCTTGGTCCTAAAACACGTCCTAATGGACCTAATTTACCCATAACAGCTGGCATAGTGATGATAACATCAATATCAGTCCAACCATCTTTAATTTTTTGTAAATAATCATCTAAACCAACGTGGTCTGCACCTGCTGCTTTAGCTTCAGCTTCTTTATCTGGAGTAACTAATGCTAACACACGAACATCTTTTCCTGTTCCGTGAGGCAATGTTACAACTCCTCTTACCATTTGATTCGCTTTTCTAGGATCTACTCCAAGGCGAACTGCGATATCAACAGACTCATCAAATTTTGCAGAAGAAACAACTTTAATTAATGCTGATGCATCTTTTAAAGAATATTGTTTGTTCTTATCAATTTTTGAAGCAGCCTCTTTTTGCTTTTTTGTCAATTTTGCCATGTCTAATTCTCTTTAACGATTAAAAAGGAGCGTCTCCTGATACTGTTATACCCATAGATCTAGCTGTACCTGCAACCATACTCATTGCTTTTTCAATAGTAAAAGCATTTAAGTCTGGCATTTTATCTTCAGCAATAGTTCTGATTTGATCCCAAGTAACATTTGCTACTTTCTTACGATTTGGTTCTCCTGAACCTGATTTAGCTTTAGCTGCTTCTAGAATTTGAATTGCAGCTGGTGGCGTTTTTACAACAAAGTCAAAAGACTTGTCTTTGTACACAGTAATTTGTACTGGTAAAACTTTGCCAGGCTTATCTTGAGTTCTAGCATTAAATTGCTTACAGAACTCCATGATGTTAACCCCAGCAGCCCCCAAAGCAGGTCCAACCGGTGGCGATGGATTCGCAGCACCTCCCTTAACTTGTAGTTTAACTACTTTACTAACTTCTTTTGCCATTTTTTAAAAAAATTTAGCACATCTATCAATTGGAAGCGATTGATGTGATTATATATGTAACTTAAATATTATACTTTTTCAACTTGCATAAAACTTAATTCTAATGGTGTTTTTCTACCGAAAATCTTAACCATAACTTCAAGTTTACGCTTTTCATCATTAACCTTTTCAATTGTTCCATTAAAGCCATTAAATGGCCCATCAACAACCTTAATTGTTTCTCCAATAGAGAAAGGAATTGCTACATTATCAATTTTAACTGATAACTCATCCACTTTTCCTAACATTCTATTTACTTCTGAAAGCCTCAATGGTACCGGCTCTCCTCCTTTAGTTTCACCTAAGAATCCAATTACACCAGGTATAGACTTAATAATATGAGGAACTTCTCCAGTAAGATTAGCTTCAATCATAATATAGCCAGGGAAATAAACTCTTTCCTTAGCTATTTTTTTTCCATCTCTAACCTGAACAACTTTTTCAGTAGGAACAAGTACCTGAGACACATAGTCTTCCATACCTAATCTTACAGTTTCAGTTTCTATATAAGCTTTAACTTTATTTTCTTGACCACTTACAGCTCTTACTACATACCACTTCTTAACATTATTATCTGCCATAACTAATTATTTTAGTATGTTAAAAAAACCTTCTAAAGCTTTTACAAATAATTGATCTACACCATAAGTCAAAAGCGCAAAAATAACTGAAAAAAGTGCCACTATTATAGTTAAGCGCTGTACTTCTGCCCACTCAGGCCAAGTAACATTAGCTTTTAATTCCTGAAATGCTTCCGAAATATAATTAACGAATTTTGTCATTACTTAATAATTTGCACGGGCGGAGGGATTCGAACCCCCATCAATGGTTTTGGAGACCACTATACTAGCCCTTGTACTACGCCCGTTTATTAACCAGTTCAATTTTTAAAAATTGAACTGGTATTTTTATTTATTATAAACTATAATTAGTCTAAAATTTCAGTTACCTGACCAGCTCCTACTGTTCTACCACCTTCACGGATAGCAAAACGTAAACCGATACTTAATGCGATAGCATTCAACAATTGAACTTCAATAGTTAAGTTATCACCTGGCATTACCATCTCTACACCTGCTGGTAAAGTAATAGTACCAGTTACGTCAGTTGTTCTAACATAGAACTGTGGACGATAGTTATTATGGAATGGAGTATGACGTCCACCTTCTTCTTTTTTCAAGATATAAACCTCTGCTTTAAAATGAGCATGTGGCTTAACAGATCCTGGCTTAACAATTACCATTCCTCTTTTGATATCTTCTTTAGCAATACCTCTTAATAAGATACCTGCATTATCTCCAGCCTCACCTCTATCTAAGATTTGACGGAACATTTCAATACCAGTAATAGTAGAAGTTAATTTCTCAGCACCCATACCAACGATCTCAACAGGATCACCTGTATTTGCAATACCAGTTTCGATACGACCTGTAGCAACAGTTCCACGACCTGTAATTGTAAATACATCTTCAATAGGCATTAAGAAAGGCTTATCAACATCACGAGCAGGCAATTCAATCCAGTTATCAACAGCTTCCATCAAAGACATAACTGTTTCAACCCATTTTGGTTCACCATTTAAAGCTCCTAAAGCAGATCCTTGGATAACTGGTCCATTATCTCCATCATATTGATAGAAAGATAATAAATCTCTAATTTCCATTTCAACAAGCTCTAACAACTCAGCATCATCAACCATATCAACTTTATTCATGAAAACAACCATTCTTGGAACACCAACTTGGCGACCTAAAAGGATGTGCTCACGAGTTTGTGGCATAGGACCATCAGTAGCAGCAACCACTAAGATAGCACCGTCCATTTGAGCAGCACCAGTAACCATGTTTTTCACATAATCCGCGTGACCAGGACAGTCAACGTGAGCATAGTGACGGTTAGCTGTTGAATACTCTACGTGTGAAGTATTAATTGTAATACCTCTTTCTTTTTCTTCTGGAGCATTATCAATCTGATCGAAAGATTTTGCTTCTGATAAACCTGCATCAGCTAATACTTTAGTGATAGCTGCAGTCAAAGTTGTTTTACCGTGATCTACGTGTCCGATTGTACCGATATTTAAGTGCGGTTTCGAACGATCGAATGTTTCCTTTGCCATGACTTAATAATTTAATCTTAGTTATTTAATTAGTGTTCAATATAATAAAAAACAACCTGAGAGCCAATGACGGGATTTGAACCCGTGACCTCTTCCTTACCAAGGAAGCACTCTACCCCTGAGCTACACCGGCCAATGACCTACAATAGCAGGATTGTTTTTCTTCGTGGGGAGAGCAGGATTCGAACCTGCGAAGTTTTCACAGCAGATTTACAGTCTGCCCTCGTTGGCCGCTTGAGTATCTCCCCGAACCATTTTATTATCAGTCACTTACAATTTGAGCCGATGGAGGGACTCGAACCCACGACCTGCTGATTACAAATCAGCTGCTCTAGCCAGCTGAGCTACACCGGCAACTATAATAAAAAAGTCCGCTATTTCTAACGGACTGCAAATGTATATAATTTATTTTTCAATCAAAAATTTTTTTCACTTTTTTTTATTTTAAACATACGTTCTCATTTTTTCTTTATACTTAACCAAAACCCTCTCTAAAGACTCAACAGAAATATCTACCGCTTCTTCAAAGCTTTTACAAGTTTTTTTCACCATAAATTCATCTCCCGGAACATTAATTTTTACTTCAATTGTTTTATTTTCTTTATCACTTGTATTTTCCAATTTCAAAAAAACATCAGACGATACTACTTTATCACAATACTTTTCTAATTTATCTAATTTTTCTTGAATAAAATTGACTAATTTTTTGTCAATATTAAAATTAACAGCCTGAACATTTACTTTCATACTTTAAATGATTTATTTAGGTTAGACAAATGAATTATTATTGATTTCTAGGATGCGCTTCTTGATATACTTTTTTTAACTCTGTCAAACTACTATGAGTATATACTTGAGTAGAAGACAAACTAGCATGCCCTAATAATTCTTTTACTGAATTTAAATCGGCCCCATTATTTAGCAAATGAGTTGCAAATGAATGCCTAAGAACATGTGGACTCTTTTTTACTTTCAGAGACACAGTACTAAAGTAATCATTTATTAAACGATAGACAAACGATTCGCTAACTTTATTCCCTTTTTTAGACAAAATTAACACATCATTCGATAACATTTTTTTTTCACAATTTCTCACCTGAATATATTTCTTCAATACTTCCTCAGTACACTGAAGCAAAGGCACAATTCTTTCTTTATTTCTTTTCCCTAAAACTTTAATAACTTTATTAGAAAAATCTACATTTTGAATTTTTAAATTTATCAACTCTATTCGCCTAATCCCTGTAGCATAAAACAATTCAAGAATCAACTGATTACGTATTCCTTCAAAATCATCTGAAAATTGATTTACTTGAAACACATTTTGAATTTCTTTTTCCGAAAACGGAATTTGAATTTTTTTAGGTATTTTCAAGGATTTATGCTTCAACAAAGGATTAATTTTTATTTCTTTTATTTTTAATAAAAATTTATAAAATGATTTTAAAGATGATATTTTTCTATTTACAGATTTATTTGAAAGACCTGATTCCACTAACAAAACCATCCAACTCCTTATTACCGAATAATTAACCTCTTCTAATTGGATTTCATTGTGATACAAATTCAAATAATTCACAAACACATTAACATCTCCTACATAAGCTTTTAAAGTAAGAGCAGAATACTTTTTCTCCTTTTCAAGATAATTTTGATATGCTTCTAAATTTTTATTCATAAAAAAACCGTTAGAAACAAAGTTACACTTTATTTCCAACGGTTAAATATTTTATAGCTGTAAAAATTTATGATTCTAATGAATCTTTCAATCTTTGAATATATGCAGCTTTTTGAACTTGAGCTCTTTTAACAATTGATGGCTTATGGAAAGCTTGACGTGATCTCAATTGACGAACAGTTCCAGTTTTGTCGAATTTTCTTTTATAACGCTTTAACGCTTTATCGATATTTTCTCCGTCTTTAATCGGTATAATTAACATAGTTTAGGCACCCCCTTTCATTTAGACTGCAAAAGTAAAAAATTATTTTCATAATACCTAAATTTATTTAAAACATACTCAACTTAAGTTGTTTAAATAAAATATAATTGCACTCAATTATCTAAAACAAAAAAGAGATTTATACAATCTCTTTTTATTCTTTATTTTTTTTAAGACTAGCAGCTAGCTGCTATTGGGCAAGGAGTTCTAGGACTATCAACCCATCCATTACAACTTCCATCATCACACCATTCACAACAAAAAAGTCCTCGTCTACCTAAAATCATTTTCTGCTCACTTCTAGTAAGAATAACTCCTAGTTTTGATACTTTTTTCATAATTAAACATTTTTAAGATAAACAAACTTCACTATAAATCTTTTAAAGATACTCACAGCTTATGTCTTTTTTATCGGAAAGAACACACTCTCATATATTTCTTTCTCAATTAATTACAAATATAAACAAATTTCTAAAAACCATCCATTTTCCCTATACTCACTTTACTTATCAATATAAATTTTTAAAAGCGTTTATACTTAAAATTCTTTTCCATATAACTAAAATGTAGTATTTACAAGCTTACAAAGCTATGATTTAACGGCTGGTTTATAATTTTGATTATCAATAATCATCTTTGACAGGATTTCTTTAAGAATTTCTGAAGTCCCACCACCAATAGGTCCTAAACGACTATCTCTAAATAAGCGTGCTAACGGATATTCTTCCATATATCCATAACCACCTAACATCTGCAAACAGCTATAAATAGTTTCATCAGCAACTTTTGTTGATTTTAACTTGGCCATAGTTGCCTCCTTTACTACATATTCACCCTTATCCAATCTTGCTACAGCAGCATAATTAAATATTTTACAATGCTCAACATCAGTTGCATGTTCCACTATTGTATGACGTAATGCTTGAAATTTATTAATTGTTTTCCCAAAAGCCTCACGTTGAGACATATATTCAATAGTATATTCAATAGCATATTCTGCTCTTGCATGCGCATTAATAGCCATTATAAGACGTTCTAGAGCAAAATGCTGCATAATATACGGAAAGCCTTTTCCTTCTTCACCCATTAAATTTTCGATAGGAATTTCAACATTATCAAATGCTATTTCTGCTGTATCAGAAGCTCTCCATCCTAATTTATCTAGTTTAGTAGCAGATACTCCTTCTGTATTACTATCTACTAAAAAGATACTAATTCCTTTATTTCCCAAATCAGGGCTGGTCTTTGCTGCAACAACTAGGTAATCAGCATAAACACCATTAGTTATAAATGTTTTAGAACCATTAATAACATACTTATCTCCTTTTTTCACGGCAATTGTACGCATTCCTGCAACATCACTACCTCCAAAAGGTTCTGTAATACATAAAGCACCTATTTTATCACCTGAAATACTTGGAGCTAAATAGTCTTGCTTAATTCGTTCATCTCCTTCTGCATTTAAATGCGTCATTGCTAAGTAAGAATGTGCCCACATAGCCGCAGCAAAACCAGCAGATTTTATTTTTTGGAGTTCTTCTAAAAAGATAACAGTATAAAATAAATCCAACCCTAAACCTCCATATGCTTCAGGATATCGTATCCCGAAAAAACCCATTTCTCCAAACTTTTTCCAAATAAAACGTTCGATTGTTCCTGTTTTTTCCCATTTTTCGATATGAGGCACAACTTCTTTATGCAAAAAATCGCGTAAGCTTGATCTAAATAATTGATGTTCTTCTGTAAAATATATTGAATCCATGAATTTATATTTGATTTCTTTAAAATGAGCTATTTTTTTAGAATTCCAAATATAAGGCGATTATTTTTAATTTTTCTAAGGGACAGTTGTTAATTTTTGCCAAATCTTCAATAGAACTTAAAACACCATTCATACTTCTATAAGTAACAATCTCTTTTGCAAAAGCATAATTAAAATATGGAAATTTTGCCAATTCTTTTATTGAAGCTTCATTTATTTTAATTTTATTTAAATTTTGATTGGGCGACACAAAAAATGCTGTTTTACATTCTTCAAAAACTTCAGGTGTAATTCCCCAAATAAATTGCAACTGATCAATTGTAGCAAAAGTTCCTAATTTCATTTTCTCTTTCAATATGATATCCGAAATTTTATCTCCAATACCATAAATCTTCATTATCTGTTCTTTTGTTGCTAAATTTAAATCTATTGGAACAATTTTTTCTTTATTTTGTTTAGTATATGAAATAGGATTACTCTTCTTTGAAGTTACCCAATCAGGGAACTTAAAATTCACTTGCATCTTCATCAATAGTTCATCTGAAATCTTAGTAATTTCTTGAAATTCTTTTGAGGAATTAATAAATTTTCCTGATTTTCTATACTCATGTAATCTATCAATTTCTTCGATAGACATTCCTAACATATATCCTTTATAATCTGTTATAAAATTCGGATTGAAAGGTTTTATTTCATATTTTTCATCTACAATACTTTTTTTTATACTGTCTATTTCATCTTGAACAAGGAGCCATTCTTCATCGGTTTCATTTAAATTATCATTGCTATAATTAGTTGTTTTCATCAAATAATAAATTATTTGAACAATTATAATCAAAATCAATAATGAAAAAATCCCACTTCTATGTTCTCTAGAAAATAGAAAGTAGGATTTTATTTTTTCCATCTGTTTTTTCAAAATAGTTATACCTGAAAAACTTTAATATATTATTCTTCTTGTTTTCTTACTAATTCATCATCATTCTCACTATAAGAATCTGGTTCTTGTTTTGGTGGAATTGTTAGAACTTTATAGAAAAAAAATGCTGCAAATGAAACCACAATTCCTTGTGCGCAAATCATTGTTATTAATGCTGTTGTATTCATAATTATTCTCTCCCTTCTTTTACTCGTTTTTTATAAGCTAAATACACTACTATTGAAATGAACAAGAACAACATTAACAATAACATTCTTCCTAAAAATTTATAAAATGTATTATTAGTAAAGTCTCCTGTTGCAATTTTATCTTTTGGATTTATGGCATCTCCTACTTGTACAAGTGTTTTTTGATTTTTACTTGCATCGAAAGTATATATTTTTGTGTCTTTAAATGTCTCAACTTTTACTTTTTCTGTTGCTTTATCAAAAACTTTCTTCTCATTTTCAAAAGTAAATTTTATTTCCGTTGGAGTTACTTCCTCAACAATTGCTGATTTAGTTCCAGTACTTTCAAAATTTTCCGCATAATATGCATCTGAAAACCATTCTTTATTATGAGTGTCTGAATCTTTTACTTTATCAACCCAATCAGGAATACTTGACACTAATACCCAACCTAATAAAGCTGGAGTAACAATCAGGATAATATATTTATAGAAACCTGGTAATTTAATATCTGCTCCTTTATTAATTTCTACCCAACCTTTCTTAATTCCAAAAATATAAGAAAATAAAATTGTTTCTAAGAATGCAAAAACAACCAAACTTACCGTTCCTGCCCAATAGTCATATTGATCAAATAATCCTTGATTATAAAAAATAACTGTTGGAAGTCCCATTGTTAAAGCTAAGGCACCAAATGACCAAGCTCCTTTATTTTTACTCCAATTAAATTCATCTCGCATAAATCCCATCCATGGCGTACCCATTGCTAACGAAGAGGTAATCCCTGCAAAGAACAATAGACCAAACCAAAAGACTCCTGCAAATATTGATAAAACATCTCCCCATTGTTGAAATAAATATGGCATAGTTTGAAACGCCATTCCAAAACCTGCGTTCTGAATAACCCAATCCAACCCTAAATAACCTGCAGCAATTGGAACAACTATTAAACTACCTAATACAACTTCAACAAATTCATTCATAAAACCTGCCGAGACTGCATTTAAGGCCACGTCATCTTTTTCTTTCAAATATGCAGCATAACAATGAATTGTACCCATACCTACTGAAAGTGTGAAAAATATTTGACCCGCTGCTGCTAACCAAACTTTTGGATTAGATAATGAATCAAATTGTGGCGTCCATAAGAAATTAAGACCATCCCAAGCATTAGCTTCTGGAAAAATATCTGAAGCTCCACTTGTTCCTAATGTTAATCCTCTAATTGCTAAAATAACACCAAATGTTATTAACAAAGGCATACCAATTTTGGCTACTTTTTCAATTCCACTTAATCCTTTAGATAATATATATGTATTTAAAAGTAAACAAACAATGTAAAATATTACGGCTTCATAAGGAATACCTGTTGTAGAATGAGCAACATCAACATAAGAGTTAAAGAATCCTGCAACATCCGCTTGACTCATATCTTTAAACGTTCCTACAATGGAATGATACACATAAGACATTGTCCATGATTCAATATAACAATAATAGGCTGCAACAGCAATATTAGTAAAGATTCCAAACACTCCAATATACTTCCAAACTCGGCTTTTACCCATAGTATTTAGAATATATGGCGTACTATGATTTCCAAATTTGCCACCGTATCTTCCTGTAGACCATTCAATAAATAATAATGGAATACCCATTACTAAAAAACATATTAAATATGGAATAATAAAGGCTCCTCCTCCATTTTGAACTGCTTGAACTGGAAAACGTAAAAAGTTTCCAAGTCCTACAGCATTTCCAGCCATTGCCAGAATGAGTCCGACTCGCGAACCCCAAGAATCTGCTTTTGTTGACATACTATATAATTGGTTGTTAATTTCTCAAAGATAAGAAAAGTATCGAAAAAACAAAGAAAAGTTAATTTTTTGATAATTGTTTACTATAAATCAAACACAGATGATCTTTTTGTATAAATCATATCTTTTAATTTCAATAAAAACGCTAGTGTTAAATAAAACCCGAAACCTAAGCCTGCGGTTACAAAAGATATGTATATAAAAAAAAGTCGAACATTTGTTGCTCTGATACCTAATTTATCGGCTAATCTTGTTGCTACAAAAAAGCCATGTTTTTCGAAAAAATGAAGTATTTTATACATTAAAAATTCTATTTAAACTTTTCAAATATACATATTAATTTTTAATCAATTTTAGTCCTATTCTACAGTGTAAACATTTGTTTTTACTACAATATTCGTTTTTCAATTGTAATAAACTTTGCGAATCAAAAGCATCATTTGCTTTAATTTTAAAACTATTAAATTTATTTATTATAGCGTTTTTTTCTGGTTGAATTTGTTTTATTAGACTTAATATTGATTCTATATTGTCTTTACCTATATAATAATCATAAGTAAATTTCAAAGGAATTATCGTATTTATGATTATTAAATCTATAAAATTTCTTGACAGCAGCTTTCTTTTTGTGCTATTTTTTTTATCAAAATTGTAATGATCTTTCCAATAATTATTTGTTTCAAATGAGAATAGCCTATAGAATTTATCTTTATCATTTAAATTTATACATTTTGAAAAAACATTATCAATTGTACTATATAAACTGGCTAATTGAGCTAAACGAATTGTTGGAAAATTATCTGGCCGAAGCTTATAAAACTGTAATGGCTCTAAAAATATTTTTTCTAAAGCATATTTATTTTGAAGATATTCCCACTTTGATACTATTTTTATATAATATTCGTCTTCATAGTTTTCTTCTAATAAATTTGAATACCCAAATAATAATGCCTCTAGGTTTTCAACAGAGATTCTTTCTTTTCTAATTGTAGAAAAAGGAATCGATTTTGCAATTTTAAGAAAAGCCTCTCCATTTGTATTTAATCCAAAGTTTTTTGCTAGCATGCAAAAAAGTACTGCTTCCCAGTCGTTTTTTGTTTCACTAAGTAACTGCAATACTTCATTTGATTTTCTCTCTAATCGTTCAAAAAATAATCTTTCTTTCCAGTTATCGAATATAAAATCATCAATTGTTGTAATTTGATTTTCACAATTGATCCATGTTTTGGTCTTTATTAAATTTTCATATTTAACAACTTCAGTCTTTGAAACACATTCCTTTAATTCTAAAACAGGGATTTCTGAATTGTCTTTTCTAAAAACTTCGATATCGTGTTCCCATACTATATGTAAAATTACATTATCATAATTTTCATCTTTTTGATGATTATGTAAATACCAATCTGATGATTTTACATGAATTTCAATATTTCCAGCCCATTGCTGATTATCTATAATTATTTTTGAATTAAAAAAATCTGGACCTGAAGTTTGTAAATAATGTCCAAAATGGAGAATTTCTATTTTTTCTCCTTTCGTAGTGTATAATTGAGTTACATTGACTTTTTTATGTAACCAAATATAATGTAAGAAGTCTTCTTTCATAATATGGCTTGTACTAATTAATTGGCTTATAATAAAGTACAAATATATACAAAATAAAAAAACCTACAAGTTTATGATTTGCAGGTTTTTTTAAATGGCTCAATTATTTTATTGAACTTATAATATCATGTTTAGTAACAATATGATGTTTTCCGTTTTCTAATTCTACTAAAACGGCTTGATTATCTTTATTTATTAATTTAGAAATTTCTTCCATTGAAGTTGAAGCTTTAACAATTGGATATGGTTTACCCATAATATCTTTTATTGGTTTATCTGCTATATTTTTATCTTCAACATAACTTCTAAACAAATCTGTTTCATCAATGCTTCCTACAAAACCTGTTGTATCTATAACTGGAATTTGAGAAATTTTATATTTTTTTAGTCTTTCAATTGCATGAGATACTAATTCTTCTGTTCGTACAATTACTAATGGCTTATCTTGATGATCTTTAATTAAATCTAATGCTTTTGTTACTTCTTCTTCTAAGAATCCTCTTTCTCTCATCCAATCATCATTAAACATTTTTCCGACATATCTACTTCCTGAATCGTGAAATAAAACCACTACAACATCTTCTGGTTTAAAATGTTCTTTTAACTGTAATAACCCTTTTATAGCTGCTCCTGCTGAGTTCCCTACAAATATCCCTTCTTCTAATGCTAGTTTTCTTGTATAAACTGCTGCATCTTTATCTGTTACTTTTGTAAAACCATCAATTAGTGAAAAATCAACGTTTTTAGGTAAAATATCTTCTCCAATTCCTTCTGTTATATAAGAATAAATTTCATTTTCATCAAAAATTCCTGTTTCATGATATTTTTTAAATACTGAACCATAGGTATCTATTCCCCATATTTTCACGTTTGGATTTTTCTCTTTAAGATATTTTGCAACTCCAGAAATAGTTCCACCTGTTCCTACTCCTACTACAAAATGTGTAATTTTTCCTTCAGTTTGTTCCCAAATCTCTGGTGCAGTTTGTTCGTAATGTGCAATTGCATTACTTGGGTTATCGTATTGATTTACATACCATGCGTTTTCAGTTTCAGTTGCTAAACGTTTTGAAACCGAGTAATAAGAACGTGGATCTGTTGGTTCAACATCTGTTGGACATACTACTACTCTTGCTCCAACAGCACGAAGAATATCCATTTTTTCTTTTGATTGCTTATCTGAAATAACACAAATTAACTTATATCCTTTCACAATTGCGGCAAGTGCTAATCCCATTCCTGTGTTTCCTGATGTTCCTTCAATTATGGTTCCGCCTGGTTTTAATCTTCCGTCTGCTTCCGCATCTTCAATCATTTTAACAGCCATTCTGTCTTTTACAGAATTTCCTGGATTAAAGGTTTCTACTTTTGCTAGAACTAATGCGTCGATTTCTTTAGTAAGTTTATTTATTTTTACTAACGGTGTATTTCCAATAGTTTCTAATATATTTTTTGCGTATTTCATTTTTTAAATTTTGTAAATGCAAAGATAATGTGAATATTATGAATACAAAAATTAGAGAGAGTTTATAATTTAACCCTGATTGTACTGGCAGCTTTTCTGTTTATAAAAACCAAAAACTACAAGGAAAAGCAGGAAAATGGATTACAAAAATTCCTTTTGATTCGTTTTTTATTTGAAAAAATTCCAAACTAATCCAAATCGAACAATAAAATCTCTGTACGGGTAGTTTGGTGCTGAATAAAAATTGTATCCTGTCCAAGCTGAATTAAAATGCTCAGCTTTTAGAAATATTCTTGTTTGACGAACTTTTGCGTTTATAAAGAAATCAAACATAGGAAATCCTCCAATTTTTCTTTCATTTTGGACATAAAATTCTCCCAATAATGGGTTATAGTCGTTAGCATAATATTCTGTAAAATAATTGAAAATAATTCCTGTTTGAATAAACATGGCTTTTTTGAATATATGTTCTGAAAAATAAAGTGAATTTCTTGTTACAAATTGTGGAACATTTAGCGTTTTGTCTGAGTTTTCTACATTTTGATATAAAAAAGTATTGTCTAATGCTAGTTTCCAAAATTTAATTTCTTTTGATACTTTAATAGACGTATAATTTATAGTTTTATTATTTTGAAAAGGTTTTACTGTAAGTGTATCAATATTATTTGTGATATTATCGAAATATAGATAATCGTCTAAAATTGAATATTGTGCTTCAAGATTTATCCATTTTGTTAATGCTGAGAAATGAAATTGATTTTTCTTTTCATTTTTAAAATTATTTGCCCAATTATAATCTACATAGTTACTTTGATATAATGTGTAATTAAGATTTGGTAAACTATTTAACTTTTGATATTTAAAAACAAATTGATAATCCTCATTTAATTTATAATTTAGCGTTGCTTCAATATTTGAAACAGATTGATCTGTAATTGCATTTGAAATTAACAAATTGGCCTTTAATTTATTTACATAATATGTATAATTTCCTCCTATAGAAGTTATTCTTTCATTAATTGCATTAGGGACTAACGTATTTCCTATATTATCAAAAACAATACTTTTATAAAAATAATTGTATGTATTATCTTCTACGAAGAAGGAAACATCTCCATACTTTTTAGTTGTAAAGCCAACTCCTAATTTATTATATAAATGATTATATCTTGTTTTATTATTTATTGAACCAGAATAAAAATCTCCAAACCTCTTATCTGCTGTTAATTGTGTATAATTGAAAAACTTATACTCGTGATTAAATTGATGAGTAAAAATTAAACTATTTGGATTGTTTTTATTCAATTTGAATGAATGGTCAATAAGAAATCGATTTCCTTTTAAAAGTGATGTTGCGTTTCTAAAATAAACATCGATTCTTTCCCTTTCATTATATGGATTTTCACTCTCTTCAAATAGATTTATATCTTTGATTCCTCCATTTTCTTGATTTGAAATGTCTTGCCCTGTAAAATGGGCATTTAATATATATCGTTTATCTTTTGTAAAATAACTCGTAGTGAATCTGAAATTTCCAGAACTTGATATGTTATTTATATATTTTCCATTTGATCGCAATCCTTTATAAGCAATAGAAAAATTTAAATTAGGTTTTGTATTTACTGTCAAAAAAGCGTCAACTGATTGCCCTTGCTCCATTACCGTTTTAAAATACAAATCAGACAAAGGTGTTGGAACATTATAATATTTAATATCTTCTATTTCTAAATAATTAAAATGTTTTGCTGAAAAACCCATTGATGGGTGAATTGATTTCTTAACTAAAGAATAATCTAATGTATTATATGTATGCCCTTCATTAGCAAACGCTATTAATCCAAAAATATCTTTTCTTAGTAAATTATATTTATATTCTTTTTGAATTGACAAAGTTGTATCTAAAAATGTAGTATCTCTATCAAGAGTATAAATTTTATACAACTCTATAGATGGTTTCTCATCTATATCAGCTATATTCAAAGGTTTTAGTACTTTTAGAGTATCTTTCTTTATAATATTATTCTCTGTTTTTGATACATTCTTTTGTGAAAAAGTAAATGACGAAGATAATATTAAAAATAAAAAAAATAGGTTTTTCATTATATTATAAATATGAGCAAATGTAATGAGAAAATAGTGAATAAAAAAAGACCTACATTTCTGTAGGTCTTTTTTTTATAAAAATTTACTATTTATTAAAAATAATTAATTTGGAGTAAATGTAGTAGTAACTGTAAACGGATCTGTAAACAACTCTTGTGTTAATAAAACTGTTATAACTCCAGTATTTGGATTATAGCTACCTGTCCCTCCTGTTGCCCACGCATCATTTCCTATATAAACAACAGAATTATCACAATTAATAATTAATGTCCCTGAATAAACATATTCCCCTTCAAGGCTAGACTCATTTGCTGCCCAAGCAACAAAATTAGGGCCCCAACCTGAAGCTACTGAATATGTGTTCTCTACATTTTCAACAGGTACAAAAGTTGAAGCAAAAGCAGGCCCATTTACTCCAAATGCAAAAGGAACAGCATTATAGCTTAATGGAAAATCAGGAATTAAACATGAACGAAATAAAGTTAATGTATAGGTATTCATCCTTTCCAAAACAACACCACTATCTACTGAGTTTAATTTCAACTTTAAAAGAATTTCTTCATTTTCAGGTAACGATGCATACTCAGAAATAATTTCAATATCACCAACATAAGACCCAGCAGGTATAACTAATGAAGAAGAAACTATTGAATATTGACTTGGAGATGCATAATTAACATCATCATTAAGATTGTCATCAGGCAAAACTTCGATTTGAAATTCACGATCTACATTAGCAACTGTAGTAACTCCTACTCTAACTTTTTTCAAAGATCCTGTTACATCTTCTTCCTTTACTGGAAATTTACTTGACGTTCCAGCGGTAAAATATGCTACTGCACCATCACTATACAATTCTGGATCTGCATCGCTACAAGAGTAAAATACACCAAATGTAGCAACAACTAATAATATTAATATTTTTTTTTTCATAATTAAAATTTTTAATTTAGTTAGTAGCCAGTGATTGGTTGGTTGGTGGCTACTAACTATGTTTATTTTTGATTGGTTAATAGATTAGGATTTTTTTAATATCCTGGATTTTGAATCAATGTCCCATTTGAGAAAATAGCTTGCTGTGGAATTGGCAATGTAAATCTGTGATCCCCAGGAGCTAAATCTTCTGCAAAATCATTTAATAAAACATCAGATGCAAGTCTATCAACTCCTAAATTAAATCTTTTAAGGTCAAAAAATCTATGCCCTTCAAATGCTAATTCTTTTCTTCTTTCAAGTAAAATTTTATCAATTGCATCCGCTTCGTCAGAAAAAGCAACATCTGGTAAAGCCGAAGGAGTTATTCTTCTACTTTGTCTAAGCGTATTAATAGCTAATTCCGCAGCTGCAAAATCAGGAGCAGCTTTTAAAACATGAGCTTCTGCATTAATAAGATACATTTCCGCAACTCTTAATACTTTAATATCTGCCAAACCGAAATCTGAAGATGGGCCAACATATTTACCAACTCTACGATCTGCTCCACCAGATTGAGTAAGTGTAAAAGATCTTACATCATTAGCATCAAATGTTTGA
Source organism: Flavobacterium sediminilitoris (assembly GCF_023008245.1). Taxonomy (NCBI): domain Bacteria; kingdom Pseudomonadati; phylum Bacteroidota; class Flavobacteriia; order Flavobacteriales; family Flavobacteriaceae; genus Flavobacterium; species Flavobacterium sediminilitoris. The sequence goes on along the minus strand of NZ_CP090145.1, from coordinate 2,047,262 downwards.
AACAATCCATTTGAAACTTCATAAAAAACATCCCCATTAGAGTCTGTAAAAAGTCTTCCTACTTGGTTATTTCCAGTAACTCTTTTTAGTTTAAATACAATTTCAGCATTACTTGCATCTGTCCAAATATCTGTATATTCTGTTGGATTAGCTGCAAGAGGAATTCCATCAATAACTTCTTGAGAATATGTAACTGCTGAAGCATAATCTTTAGTATACAAAGCAACTCTTGCTCTTAAAGCTTGAACTGCTAAAGGTGTAACCCTTGTTACATCAGCATTACTACCATACATTTCCAAAACATCATAAGCATCAGCTAATTCATTATTAACAAATGCAGTAACTTCTCCAACTGTATTTCTAGGAAGAGTTTCAAATACAATTACATGATCTACAATTGTTGTTGCTAAAGAAGAAGGATCATATGACTTTGAAAAGAAACGCATTAAATCAAAATGAGCCATAGCTCTAATTACTTTTAATTCAGCTTTATATTTCTCCTTCAAATTTACATCCGCAGTAGTTGTAGCAGGAACAGCATCAATTTTTTCTAAAACTGTATTTGCTCTATTAATTGAAGCATAAAGATCACCATAATACTTTTCTGCTTCATTAGTACCACTATTAATCGACCATGTATGAACTTGAACTCCTTGTCCTCTATTACTTTGAGGTTTTTTACATTCATCAGTAAAATAAGCTGACCAAGCGATAAAATTATCACCATCAATCCTAGTCCCTACTCTTGAATATACTCCCAAAACAGCTCTTCCAAGATCATCCATATTAACAATGGCATTCTGATCTGTAATCTCATCCGCTGGATCAATTCTATATGCATCTTCACATGAAAACAATGAAGTTAGAATTACAGCTGAAAGAAATAAATTTTTAATTTTCTTCATAACTATATATTTTTTTTAAAATTTAACATCAACACCGAAAGTATAAATTCTTGGTGTAGGATATTCATATTGTGCAATATTATTATCATCTTCAGGATCAAACCCAGTAAACTTAGTCCATGTAGCTAAATTTTGTGCTTGAGCATAAATTCTTATATTATCAATATACTTAATTCCTGATAAAGCTTTCTTAGAAAAAGAATATCCTACTTGAACATTTCTAAATCTTAAATAAGATGCATCTTCAATATCTTTTGAAGAAAACTCTCTATTATATTGATAACTTTGAATCTCTGTAATATCGCCAGGATTTTGCCACATATTTAACATTGCTGTTGACAAATTATACTGAGCAAAATTTGGATTCTCTTGGAAGAATGTTTGATTATTGTATCTAAAATAATCACCCGCAAAAGTAAAAAGTGTAGAAAAATCAAAACCTTTATAACTTAATCTATGACCAAAACCTCCTGAATAAACAGGCTCATAAGTTCCCCAATTAGCTGTAGCATTATCATCTGAGAAATTATTAGTTACATTACCATTTGAATCATAGTATAATGGCTCACCATTTGCTGGATTAACACCTGCCCATCCAACTGCAAAATGAGATCCAAAAGGAAGACCCTCTCTAACAATTGAAGTTCCTAAAACAAACTCAGATACTTGACCTAAGCTTTCGATATTATTTTTATTATAATTGAAATTACCATAAAGACTAAAAGACAAGTTATCATTTCTAACTATGAAACCTTCTAAATTAACATCAAAACCTTTATTACTCATTTTACCAGCATTAACATCTAATACTCCTAAACCAGATTCTAAAGGAAGAGTTTGTTGAATAAATAATTTATCTGTAGTATTATTGTAATACTCAACAGTACCTGTTAACCTTCTATTAAAAATAGCAAAATCAACACCTATATTAGCTTTTGTTCCTTCTTCCCATTGTAATTGAGGGTTTGGAATTGATGTTTGACCTATACCTGAAGCACCTCCATAAGCAAAACCAGTTCCTCCCCAAGTAGCAAACTGTTGAAATGAATTAATACCTTGTTGATTTCCTGTTGTACCATAACTTACACGTAAACGTAATTCTTGAAATAAACTATTATTTTCCATAAACGCTTCACGGTGAATATTCCAACTTGAACCTACTGACCAGAAAGTTCCCCATTTGTTTGCATCAGAAAATCTATTTGACGCATCACGTCTAAAAGACAAATCTAATTTATATCTATCATCATAACCATACTTAACAACTCCAAAATACGACAACAAACCATTTTCAACGTCAGTACCTCTAGTTGCAGGAATTAATCCATTAGCCGTTGAACCAGTTGTTATACCTGAAGGATATCCAACCAGTGAAGGATTTATACCATAACCAGTAAATCCACCTGATTTAAAATGCTCCTTAATATATTCTAAAAAGACACTAGCTTCAAAATCATGCTTTTCAGCAAAAGTATTAGAATAAACTAACCTTGAAGTTGTATTAAATTTAGCAAAATAATCATTATCTTGTCTATAAAAACCTCTATTTCCAGGGGTAGTACTAATACCTGATTGTGTAGCTGGGTCAGCTGATCTTACTGTATAATTATTCGTAAAATCAACACCAAAATCAACTCTAGCTTTTAAATTTCTAGCTAATTCTCTCTCTCCATAAACAGAACCAACAACCTTAATCTGATTACGATATCTCTGATTTTCAACTAAATTCTCATAAGCATTAGGACCAACACGTCCTGGACCTACAGCATAAGAACCATCCGCATTATATACAGGATGATAAGGAGAACCTAAATAAGCCGCAGCATAAGGATTTTGAAGAGCAACAGCACCTTCACTATCAATCTCATTTTGCTTTGAAAAATTAAGCGAAATATTATACCCTAATGTTGTTTTATCAGAAGCTTTATTCTCCATATTTGACCTAAAAGTAAATCGCTGTAAATCAGATCTTTCAGCAATACCTTCTTGTTCAAAATAGCTTAAAGAGTTATAAAAACGTGTCTTCTCTGAACCACCTCTAACACTTAATTCATGAGAAGTTGTTTTTCCTGTTCTGAAGAATACATCAGCCCAATCCGTATTAACTTTTGCAATTTCTGCAATTTCTGCATCTGTTTTTCCTGCTCCTAATCCACTTCCTATTAATCTTTGGAAATTTAACAACTGAAACGAATCCATCATTTCAAAGTTTGGCTTCCCGATTTGAGTAAATCCAATTTGTGAACGATACGTAAATTGAGTATCTTCATTAAATTTACCTTTTTTACTAGTAATTACAATTACACCCCCAGAAGCTCTAGAACCGTATATAGATGTTGAAGAAGCATCTTTTAAAACAGATACATTTTCAAAATCATTTGCGTTTAAAGATGCAAAATCACCTGCTGAAATTGGCACACCATCTAAAATATATAAAGGATTATTACCTCCATTTATCGAAGATGTACCTCTAATTCTAACTTTAGCCGCTCTACCAGGCTGACCAGAACCAGACTGAACAGTTATACCAGGTGCTTGCCCTTGTAAAATTTGATCGAAAGACCCTAATGGAACATTTTCAATTGTTTCAGCCTTAATAGTTGAGATAGATCCCGTTACTTTCCCTCGAGTCTCAGAAAAATAACCACTAACAACAACTTCGTTCCCTTTAATTACATCATCTTCTAATGTTACATTATACTGAGAAGATTGTCCAACTTGTACAGTAAGAGTCTTCTTACCTACAAAGCTAAAAACTAAAACATCACCTTGTGAAGCCTTAATAGAATAGTTACCATCAAAATCTGCAGTAACCCCTCTTGAAGTACCCTTAACCACAACATTAGCTCCAGGAATCGGACCTAATTCATCGGACACAGTACCTCTTATTTCTTTTTCTTGCGAAAAAGAGAATTGAATAAAAATCGCCAAAATAAGCGTAGAAATCCATTTAAATTTTGATCTCATATTTAATTTTTTTGAGTTAGTTAATAGACAAATTTGATGATTTTTTTTTAATAATCCAAATTTTACACATCATACTGAAAAAATAATACCTTTTTTAACACAACTCTACAAAACAACCAGCTGATAATAAACAAAATAGAGAAGAACAACCTTTAAAATAACTAACAAATAAACATTACAAAATAAAATTTTTCATATTATTACAGCGCAAAAAACACCAATCCACATAAAAAATTAACACAAAAATTAAACAAACTTAATTCCAACAGCCATTCATCTTCACGTATACTCTTAAAAAACTACTCCTCTTCAACAAACCCAAAAATATTAACTTGAAAAACACCCAACACTGTTTCAAACAAAAAGGACAGTATAAATATTTATACTGTCCTTTTTGTTTGAAACCTTAACATAACTTTAAGAGATTAACTTTTCACTTCCAAAGAGTTAATTTTTAATCATTTTCTCGTAATACATTTTACCATCAACATTTATTCCTACAAAATAGACCCCTTTAACTAAATCAGACACATTAAACTGTACATTATTATTTATAATATCAAAGTCCAAGAACTGTTTAACAACTCTAGCTTGCATATCTAAAATCAAAACCTGATTTAACCCATCTAAATTTCTAGAATTTAATTTTAAATTCAAAACATCATTTAATAATGGGTTTGGATATACCTGAAACCCTAATACAGAAATATCATTCTTTGGAGTACTTAAAACCTGATTTACACCAGAAACAACCAAAGAAAAATTCTGACTTCCACCTACAAGATTCCCTTTATGAGAAACAACTATCTGATAGTCACCAGAAGGATTTAAAACATCGACTGATTCCACATTATCATAAGGATTATCATCTCTTATTGCTCCACTTTGCACAAAATAACTATTTAAAACCCATGGATAATTAATTTCAGCTCCTTTAACAACCCTAACATCTAAATCATTAACTAATCTTGAAGTCGTTTGATCAACCACACCCGTATTAATAGAACCCGATGGATCAGTCCACACAACAGTAATTCTTAATGGAGATGAACCATCATAAGTTATATCCTTAGTAAAAGTTTGCCCATTTAACAAATTCAACTCTTCAATTATAGCCCCTCCATTATTTTTATTAGTTATAACTTCAACCCCTTTTTTTGCATTTATCAATCCCCATCCAAACTTATAATCTGGTCCTTCAAAATCACCTGCTTCATCCGCAGAGTTTATCATAACAGCTTTTAATGTTGAGGCTCTCATAAAATTTTGATACAAATTATTATAATGTTGTTGAAACAATGTCAAAACAGCAGTAACAGCTGGAGAAGCCATTGATGTTCCGCTCTTAGTTCCATAATCAATGTCTGAATCCGAATCCAAAGACAACACATTAACACCTTTAGCAGAAATATCTGGTTTTATCCTATAATCATCTGTTGGCCCCCAACTACTAAAAGAACTCATAACAACCGAGCTCGCATCGGTATAATTATTAACCTGACCTACTGCTGCTACAACAATTGTGTTTTTTGAATTCTTATTTCCTACCAACAAGTCTCTTCCTCCTTTTGTATCCACTGCTTTTCCTCTATCATTACCGGCAGAAAGCACAGCTTGATAATAAGGCGCATTAAAATGTATATCATCCCATTCTTTTGACTGTGAAATATACGCTCCTAGATAATAAGTTGGCGCATCTGTTGCAGGAATACCATAAGAATGATTTGAAAGTATCAAACCCTCAGAGACCTGACTAATTATTTCTGGTTCATCATTAGCAAACGTATTACCCCATACCTGAGCCTCATAAGCAAGCCCTTTTGCTGCTGGATTATTTTGACCAGAAGAAATTATAGTCCCTGCCACGTGAACCGCATGAGAAGTTTCTTCATCTGAAACAGAAAACACTTGATTATCTTTCCAAACTACTCGATTACTCCCTAAATCCAAATGAGTTCTACGTATAGGACCTCCATCCCAAACACCAACAATCATATTTTGACCATTTAAATCCAATCCTTCACTTCCTCCTGTATTAATAGCATCAACTCTCGCCGTAACAGCAGAACCAGCATTATGTGTCATATAATAAATTGGAAAATCTCCATCAAAATACATCAACTCATAATAACTCCCTTTATCATCTACAAAGCTCTCTTTAATACCTAATCTTGCAACTTTATTTCTTACAATTTCTTTATTTCTAAGATTTCTCTCTGTGAGTCTTTTTTTTAAATCATCTAACTTTTCCAAGTCATAATTAGAAACTATCTCAGATCTTTGTTTCAGTGTTTGCGAATAAGATATAAGATTCAAAAGCAAGCAAGTCAATAACGTAATATTTTTTTTCATCTCTTATAATTTTCAACAAAAATATAAAATAATAAATATACTCCAACAAATATTACACTTTATAGATGTTAAAACCGCAAAAAGGTTGCGTAAAAATTATATTTTTGCAAAAAAAAAATGTTAATCAATCGACATACATCTTTTACTTTTGAATGTGGAACAGATGAAGCTGGGAGAGGTTGCCTCGCTGGCCCGGTAACTGCTGCTGCTGTAATTCTTCCTATAGAATTCAAATCGGTTTTACTAAACGATTCCAAGCAGCTATCAGAAAAAAATAGATTTAAATTAAAACCAATTATAGAAGAAGAAGCTTTAGCTTTTTCTTTTACACATATCTATAATGAGGAAATTGACGAAATAAATATATTGAATGCTTCAATGAAAGCAATGCAAGAATCTATTTTAAAATTAAAAACGACTCCAGAATACATTATTGTAGACGGGAACAGGGCTATTTTCTCAAAATTAAACCTAAAGAATACTCATGGTAAAAAATTCACACTTGAAGAAATTGATTTTTTAAAAAAAATTCCTAATGAAAGCATAATAAAAGGTGACTCTAAATATTTAAGTATTGCAGCTGCTTCTGTTTTAGCAAAAACATATAGAGATGAATATATGGATAAAATTCATGAAGAATTTCCAATGTATAATTGGAAAAAAAACAAAGGATACCCTACAAAAGAACATCGTGAAGCCATAAAAAAATATGGTCCCACAAAATATCATAGAATAAGTTTTAAATTATTACCCGAACAATTAACTTTAGATTTATAAACCTTTATAACTACTAAATTCCGCTTCAAATAGTTCTGAAAAATGCTTTACAACTTTCTCTTTTACTAAATTTTCATCTATTTGAGCATTTAATTCAGCATGCATTGAAGTAACCGCTTTTCCTTTTATACCACACGGAATAATATTATCAAAAAAACCTAAATCTGCATTAACATTTAATGCAAATCCATGCATAGTTACCCAACGACTTGCGCGAACTCCCATAGCGCAAATTTTCCTTGCAAACGGAGTTCCTACATCTAGCCATACTCCTGTTTCTCCTTCACTTCGAGTTCCTATTATATCATATTCCGCTAATGTTAAAATTATAGCTTCTTCTAAAAAGCGCAAATACTTATGTATATCAGTAAAAAAATTTTCTAAATCCAAAATAGGATAACCTACTATTTGACCTGGTCCATGATATGTTATATCTCCTCCTCTATTTATCTTATAAAAAGTAGCTCCTTTTGCTTCTAATTGTTTTTCTGAAAGTAATAAGTTTGATAAATCCCCACTTTTTCCTAATGTATATACATGTGGATGCTCTACGAAAAGAAAATAATTAGGAGTTTGAAGATTTGCTTCTTCCCTTCGGTTTCTAACTTTTACATCAATAATTCCTTTAAATAATTCTTCTTGATAATCCCAAACCTCTTGATAATCTTTATATCCTAGATCTTGCAGTTGTATTTTTTTATTTTGAATCACAATGAGTGTATTGAAAATTAGTATTGCAAATATACGAATACTTTCCTTTTTAGCCCTGACAGAAATGGCATCCTTTTTTGAAAAAAAAGATAAAATGCAAGGCAGGAAAACGGAAAGCAAGAACATCCAAACTATTCGCTACAAAAATCCTTAATATTGAAACTCTAAACTTGAATCTTGTAACAAAATCTATTATCTTTGCTCGCTTAATTACAATTAATATATTAATTATATGCAACTTTCAGAACAAGAAATCATTAGAAGAGAAAAGCTTAAAGCTTTACGTGAACTTGGCATCAACCCTTATCCTGCGGACTTATTCCCTGTGAATCATACTTCGAAACAGATTAAGGAAACTTTTGAAGAAAATAAAAAGGTTGTAGTTGCTGGAAGATTAATGAGTGTTCGCGATCAAGGTAAAGCTGCTTTTGCTGAACTACAAGATAGTGAAGGAAGAATCCAATTGTATTTAAATAGAGATATTATTTGTGAAGGTGAGGACAAAACGTTATACAATCAGGTTTTTAAAAAACTAACCGATTTAGGCGATTTTATAGGTATTGAAGGAGAATTGTTTACTACAAAAGTAGGAGCAAAATGTATTCGCGTGGAAAATATAACTTTTCTAAGCAAAACATTACGTCCATTACCTCTACCAAAAACAGATGACGAAGGTCAGGTTTTTGATGCTTTTGTTGATCCAGAATTGAGATACAGAATGCGTTATGTAGATTTGGTTGTAAATCCACAAGTAAAAGAGGTATTTAAAAAGCGAACAAAATTATTTAACGCTATGCGCTCTTTCTTTAATGAAGCAGGCTATATGGAGGTTGAAACACCTGTTTTACAATCAATTGCTGGCGGAGCAGCAGCAAGACCTTTTATAACACATCATAACAGTTTAGACATCCCATTATACATGAGGATTGCTAACGAATTATACCTAAAAAGATTAATTGTAGGTGGCTTTGATGGTGTTTATGAATTCTCAAAAAATTTCCGTAATGAAGGAATGGATAGAACACATAATCCAGAATTCACAGCAATGGAGATCTATGTAGCTTACAAAGATTACAACTGGATGATGGAATTTACAGAGAATTTATTAGAACATTGTGCTTTACAAGTAAATGGAACAACTGAAGTAGTTTTTGGAGATAAAAATGTGAATTTCAAAGCACCTTATGCTCGTGTGACCATGACTGATGCTATTAAACAATTTACAGGTTTTGATATTACTGGAAAAACCGAAGCTGAATTATTTGAAGCAGCTAAATCTATGGGAATTCAGGTAGATGAAACTATGGGTAAAGGAAAATTAATTGATGAAATTTTTGGTGAAAAATGTGAAGGAAATTTTATCCAACCAACATTCATTACAGATTATCCAAAAGAAATGTCTCCATTATGTAAAGAACACAGAGATAATCCTGATTTAACTGAGCGTTTTGAATTAATGGTTTGTGGAAAAGAAATCGCAAATGCTTATTCTGAGTTAAACGACCCTATTGATCAAAGAGAACGTTTTGAAAATCAAATGGCTCTTGCTGAGAAAGGTGATGATGAAGCAAATGGAATTATTGATGAAGATTTCCTACGTGCTTTAGAATATGGTATGCCTCCAACATCTGGATTAGGAATTGGAATGGATAGATTAATGATGTTTTTAACTAATAATGCATCAATACAAGAAGTTTTATTCTTTCCTCAAATGCGTCCTGAGAAAAAAGGACCTGAATTAACAGAAGATGAAAAACATATCATAGAAATTTTAAAAGCTAATGAAGGAATTGCTATTGGCGATTTAAAAATAAAATCGGAATTAAGTGGCAAAAAATGGGATGCTGCAAGCAAAGGAATCACTAAGCATGGTTTAATGAAAATTAAAGTAGATGGCGATGCTAAAATTGCTGAATATTTAGGGAAATAATTAATTCCTCTAATCAAAAATTTAAAAAAAGGAGCTTTTAAAAGCTCCTTTTTTATATTACAAACTATAATTCAAATTCACACTCCAACGATAATTTGCTTTTACATTTCCGCCAGTAAGATTTTGATTTATAGGCAACATAGCATTAGCTCCAAAAGAAAATTGATCTTTTCCTACTTCAAAACCAATTTTACTAAATAAAATATCTCCAGCCGTATTTCTAAGTTTTTGATTATGCTGATAATTATCTGCATATACTTCTCCTGCAATTCCTATTTGTGGTGCAATAACGAATTTTGATGCTTCATACCAATAAAACAACGTACTTGCATAGTTTAATTGATTACCAAAACGATAATTCTTATCATTTTCCGTCTTAATCACATAATTTAGCATAGAATTTAACCCAAATTGTTTATGTTTAATTACATATTCTGTTGCTAAAAGATAATCCCAACTTCCTGTTCCTACTTGAAAACTTGGATTTACTGCTCCTGAGTTTGTTTCATCAAACGTTCCTGTTGGTATTTTTACTCCTGTTCCAATTTGCAAAGAATGTACAAAAGAAGTACTATCTTTTTTAGTTTCATAAAGTTGATACATCGCTAAAACTGTGATATCTCCTAAACCATCTATATTTTGTCTTCCAACAGCTCTTTCTCTAGAATGGAAATGATACGGAATTAAAGTTGAAACTTGCACGTTTTTTATCACTGGAATTCTTGCCCAAAGTTGAACTGTATTAAAATCTTCTTTGTACCAAGGAGAATTACTATATAAACCATCATTACTTTCATAAGATTGATTAAAATAGCGAATCCCTACAAAATTAGTGTTTAACATAGAAGCAAAACCCATACTTCCTCCGCTTGCAGAACAACCACAAGCATCGCAAAAATCATATTTTTCAAACTGAATATGGTGTTTTAAAAATGGATTTTCTATCGAAAGCGTATCTTTCTCTTTAGCAAAACCAAATTGAAAGATAAGTACAAAAATTATTATTATTTTCTTCATTTTTTTAATATTCTGAAAAGCGACTATCTGTTAAGTATTCATAGTCTGTTAGTGTTTTTAAAAATGCAATAAGTTGTGTTTTTTCTATATTTGTTAATGGAATTCCTAATGTTCCATTTTCATTTAAAGAAGCATCTAATGTTGTAGAATTAACCACTCCAGAATTATAATGATTTAAAACTGCTTCTAAAGTAAAAAAGCGTCCATCATGCATATAAGGTGCTGTTTTTTCAATATTTCTTAAACTTGGCACTTTAAATTTGTATTTATCCTGCTCTAACTCTGTAACTCTATACCTTCCTACATCATTAATAACTGGATTTATAGCTAAACCATTATTTCTGTATGAATTATCAGTAAACATATCTGTTGCATGACAAGAAGCACATTTTTGATTAAATAGATTATATCCTTCTAGCTCATCGTTTGTTAATACTCCTCCTTCTTCATTTCTTCTGAATTTATCAAATTTAGAATTGGAAGATGTTACCATAACCATGAATTGCCCCAAAGCTTTTAGCATATTTTCCGAATTAATTTCTCCATCTGGGAAAGCTTGTTTAAATAGTTTTTGATATTGAGCATCTGCTTTCATCATACTTACAGCATCTGCAAAATTCCCATTCATTTCTATTTCACTAGTTAATGGAATTATTGGTTGTAAATCTAAATGTGTTGTTGCTCCATCCCACATATAAGCACTTTGAAAAGCTAAATTCTGTATAGGTGGTGTATTTCGAGTTCCTATATTATCTCCTACTCCATGACTAAAGGTATGCCCATGATGCGTAAATGCATCTTCTTGAATATGACAAAATCCACATGAAACGATTCCATCTGAAGCCAAACGACCTTCATAAAATAGTTTCTTTCCTAATTCAAATCCTTTTTCTGTCAATGGATTATTGGATAAATCATAAGATAAAGGTGGAAAATTATCTGGAACTTGAAACGCTATAGGTATATTTTGATATTCATCATCATTACTTTCGCTTGAACAACTAAAAAGAATAGGAAAAAAGAGCAATATTATATATTTTGCTTTCATTTTTTTATCATTTTTAAATAAAAGCTGTTGATAAGAACCAACAGCTTTTATAATTATTTAGTCATTGTGAACATGATGTACTTCAAACATATTTGAAATATTAGCCGTAATTAAAGCTAGTTTATTCCCTCCCATTATGGTTGCTTGTTCTGAAAGATTTATTTTATTAGTTCCATCAATTAATTGAGATAAATCAGTCATAATATGTACTTGAGGAACAATATTTTCTCTTACTAAAGCATTATCAGGCAAATCTAATGTTACAGCCGTGTAATTATAATTATCACCCGTTTTTCCTGTATGCACTTTAAATTGAGTATCAGAAATTACTGTTGTAGATGTAAAAGTTCCTTCAAAAGCAACAAACTTATATCCTGCACTCCAAGACCACATCATTCCTGCAGTTTGCGCTATTTCTAAAAAATTGCCTTGTCCTGTTGCTCCTAAATTAAATTGCTCTTCATCTACTCCTATTCCAAAGGTTACTTTTGTATAATTTCCTACTGGAATATTTGGAATTTGAACTAAAGTTGTTGCTGGTGTTAGCTCATCTATAAGAAAATAACTCTCGCTCTTAGGAACTGTATAGATAGAACCATCTTCTTTTGTTAATTGCACATTACTAACAATATATTTTGCTTTTGTAACTTTAATAACTTCTCCGTTTGAATTTGTATAAGGTGTGTTTGCTGCAAAATTTGCATCGTTATATATTTGATCAAATTCTAATTTTATACTTCCTATACTCTCTTTATTTACAACCTCATCATCATTAGAACATGAAGTTAACACTAAGAATACTGACAATAAAGCTATTATGTTTTTAAATTGAAATTTCATTATAATCTATTTTTATTTTTTATTAAAGTTGATGTGTTTGATTAAAAAATTCTTCAAACAATTTTGGACATAAGAATCCTAACTAACTCAAAAATTGAATTAATTTAATAACGCTTTTAAGAACAAGCCTAATTAAACATTCTAAAGGATTATTCTTTTCGTAAAACTTTAAGAAATAAAAATAGGAGGATGAAATATTGAATATAAAGCAACCGATTTGTACAAATCTTGATAGAAAGTTTGCTTTATTTTATCTAAAAAACTAAAGTTAAACATAACATTTAACTCGTCAATTTCTTTACAAAACAGCAATTCAATTTCTTGATGTGTTGTTTGTTTTTTGTCTGATGAAATTGGTTTTTCAGATTCTGAAGCTTTTGCGAGTTCTTTTGTTAAATGACACTTACCATTACAGTTAAGTTCTGGTTTTGCAACATTTTCACAAAGTTCAGTTGCAATATATTCATAATTAACAATATAATCCAATACTGGAATTACCGGTTTCACCAGTATAAATAATGCTAAAATGAACATTGTTTTTCTCACAATGCAAATATACAAACGAGAATAGAAAAACTAACTGATTAATTTCAATTTTATTTTTTTATGGATTATCAATTAAACTTTTTTAAAAATTATCTATCTAATAATTAAATCATTAAAAAATAATAATTATGAAAAAAGTATTTCTAACACTAGTTATACTAGTTAGCACATTAGCATTTTCTCAATCAAAAGAGAACAGAAAAGAAAGAATGGATTCTGAAAAAATGGCTGAACTTCATGTAAAAAAAATGACATTAGATTTAGACTTAACAGAAAAGCAGCAAAAAGAGATTAAACCTATTTTCTTGGAACAAGCTAAAAAAAGAGAAGCGAAAAGAAATGAATTAAAAATGCGTAAAGAAAAAGGAGAAAAATTATCTAGCGATGAGCGATTTGAAATGAAAAACAAAGCTTTGGACAACCAAATTGAAATGAAGAGTAAATTAAAAAACATATTAACTCCTGCTCAAATGGAAAAATGGGAAAACAATAAAAAAAAACGATCAAATAAAGCGAAAAAACATGCTAAACGAATAAAAAGCGATAAAGATGAAAAGTAAAAATTTAAGATATTTTTTGGATTAGAACTAAAAATAATATAGATTTGGTGGTTAATAATTACAAATCCTTTAAAAAATGAAAAAAATATTTGCTTTTGTGGTTTTATTCTTTGCTTTCACTATGAGTTCATTTGCTCAACAAGAAGAAGTAAGAGAAGAGATTGCTTTATTAGCTAAAAGTGATGCTAAAGAGATTACTGAATACCTAGAATTAGGCGATACTGAATTAAGCGATTTCTATAGGTTATTTTATTATAAGCATGATGAACTTTCAAAAAGTACAAACGAGGAGCGCAAAGCTGTTATATCAAAATCAGTAAAAGCGAGTATTGAAGCATCAATTACTCCAGATAAATTAAAAAAATTGAATACTAATCCAAAACTTTTCAAAAAGTTAACTCATTAAAAAAAGTCCTGCAAATGCAGGACTTTTTTATGAATTTAAATCCTTAATCAATTCTAAAAGAACCATAATCAAAACTTAATATCTGAGACTAAATATTTTATTCGTTAATTTTCTTATAAAAAAAGAAAAAACAAGTAAATATCTATTTTTGATTTGTATTTTTGAATCAATAATTACCGCATGAGATATTTTACAATTTTACTTTTTGCATTACTATCTAATTTGGCATTTAGCCAAAATGATACTTTGACAACAACTCTTCATGGGACAGTTGTTCATAATGAAACAAAGTTACCAATAAACAACGTACACGTTATAAACACTACAAAAGTAAGTGGAACTATAAGTGATGGAAATGGTTATTTTGAAATCAATGCAAAAATAAATGACACTTTGTTATTCTCTTATTTAGGATTTGAAACTTTAAAAGTAAAAGTTACCAATGACTGGGTAAAAAATAAATCTTCAAAAATTACACTTACAGAAAAAGCGTATGCGCTTGAGGAAGTGATTATTTCTAAATATAATTTAACAGGTTATGTTGAAGTTGATACAAAACTTATTCCTGTTGATGAAAACACCTATAGATACAGTATTTCTGGCCTTGATGCGGGTTATGAAGCTGGAGACAAATCGCCAAGTGCTGTTACAAAAGTTTTAGGTGCCATTTTCAATCCTGCTGATTTTCTCTATAATGCTTTTGGTAAAAGACCAAAACAAATGAGAAAACTTAGAGAAATGAAAAAAGATGATACTGTACGTGAATTACTTTCAACAAAATTTGATAGAGAAACTCTTGCTGCACTTTTAGAAATAGACAAAGACGATATTCCTCTTATTCTTCAAAACTGTAATTATTCGGAATATTTTATAAAATCGGCTAATGATTTACAAATTCTTGAAGCTATTAGTTCTTGCTATGAAGAATATAAAATTCTAAAGAAAAACAAATAATTTTTGGAAAACAGAAAATAATAATTCGTGTTTTTTTTATAAGAGATTATCTTTTTCACGAAATCTACTTTCCACAAAATCAATGTCTTTTATTGTTTTCCTAGTCCAATCTAATCGTTTTTGAATAATTTCTTCTTCTGTAAGATTCCAATTAATATTAGAATTTCGAAGTCTGTTTGTCAAATCTTGAATGATTATAGCTGCTGAAACAGAAATATTTAAACTTTCAGTAAATCCTACCATTGGAATTTTTAAATATCCATCTGCATTTTTCATTACGTCTTCAGATAATCCTTCTTTTTCTGTTCCAAAAAATAAAGCAGAAGGTTTTGTTATATCAAACTCATGAAGGAAGCAAGATTCATTATGCGGTGTTGTGGCTATAATTTGATAACCTTTCCCTCTTAATGCATCAATACATGATTTATTGCTAGAAAATTCATTAATATCTACCCATTTCTCTGCTCCTAAAGCAATTTGTTTATCAATAGTTTTGCTGTATTTTTGTTCAATAACATTTAACTCTTGTATTCCAAAAACTTCACAACTACGCATTACAGCGCTAGTATTATGCATTTGATATACATCTTCTACAGCAACAGTAAAGTGTTTGGTTCTATTTTTAAGAATGTCTAAAAACCGTTGTTTTCTATTCTCTGAAATAAAACCTTCTAAATATTCTAATAACGCTACATCTTTTTTCATGGGGTTCAAATTTATAAAACCCTAAGTGAACTTAAAAACTATAGGTCATTTTTATTTTAGCAAAAAATGGTGTTCCTGGTGTAAAATGAATTTCTTCTACACTTTGCGATTCGGTTTGCAACTGTGATTCTGTTAAAAATTGAGTTTCATTCCACTTAGTATCAAAAACATTATTAACAATTACACCTATTTGAATGGATTTATTAATTTGATAATTTAATGATAAATCAGAAATAAAATAACCATTTGCTACAACAGAGTTATTTTCATTAGCTGGACGATCTCCTAAAAATCGATATTGCATATTTCCTGAAAACTTTTTATAATTTTTAATACTTATTCCTCCTGTAGAAGTAAAATTTGGAGCTAATGGAATATAATCAAATCCGTTTGGCTCATCAATACTTCTTGCAAACGCATAATTAGCATCAAAATCAAAAAACACAAAGTCATTTAACTGATAACGAATTCCAAGATCCGCTCCTATTCTTCTTGATTTTCCTGATGGCTCAACAATACCTTCATCTCCTACATAAACAAATTCTTGATTTGAAAATAAACTCCAAATAGCTGTATTAATAATTAAATTAGAATTGGGTTTCCAAATTGTTCCTAAGTCGGCTCCAAAAACAGATGGTAATATCTCTTTATCTTCTTGCAGCACTACTCTTGTGTCGTTTGAATGAAATCCTAGTCCTGTTTTTAAGAAATAAACTATTTTTTCATTTTGAGCATAACTAAAATTTAGCTTTGGTAATATTTTTGCTTTATCATTTGAAAGTGTTTTATAAGTAGATGCTAATTTATCTTGATAATTAAATTTAAAATACTCTAATCGTAATCCTGGATTAATTGTAAATTTTTCAAATTGGAAATTAGTATTTATATATCCGAAAAAGTTTGATTCTTCAATATCTCCATATTGTATATAATTTAAAACTGTATTTCTATTTAATGTATGCGACAATTCAGAATCCTTAGTTGAATTCACTTTTACTCCTACTCCTGATTGAATTTTTAAGTTATAATTGGTAAACACTTTGTTTGTACTATACTCTGTATTAAATCCATAAAGAGTTCTATTTTCATTTTGCTTAATTTGATCTCCATTTACTGGATCATTTAAGAAAAAAGTGAAGTTTGAAAATAATGTAAAATCATATTTTGAGAAATAAGCATTTGTTTTCACAAAACTATTTTCATCAATCATTTTGTCCATTGAAAAAGCCAAATTTGTTCTAGATGTAAAACCGCCTTCTGTATCATCAACCGCTCCAAAACGAGAGATTGTTCCATCATTAACTAAACGCATTGGAATTTGCCCAGAAGCGTCCCATTTACTTGTAAAATGCGATCCTATGAAACTTAATTTTGTTTGATTTTCTAAAATGGTTGTGTATTTTCCAAAAAGATTAAAACGATTAAAGTTTTGAGGAGATTCAAATGGCCCATCTGTAACAATATATTCTGTGGCAATATAAGCGTTTGATTTTGGGGAATTCCCTAACAAATCAAATAACCCAACTGTTCTAATAGTATTAAATTGACCTACTTCTAAACTTATTTTACTTTCATTTAATTTATCTTTTGAAACAAAATCTACATAACCTGCTGTTGCAAAGTTTCCTTTTGAAGCTGTATAAGGCCCTTTTCCAAAATCAATTTTATTAATTACTTCTGGAATTACAAAATGTAAATCGGCATAACCTTGTCCGTGAGCATGAGATACCATATTTACAGGAATTCCATCGGCAGTAATTGCAATGTCTGTTCCATGATCTATATCGAAGCCTCTCAAAAACAACTGCTCTGCTTTTCCACCACCTGCATGTTGACCTATAAATAGTCCTGGAACTTTTTTAAGAATTTCTTGAGATGAGTTTACTGGATTCGTAGTCAAATCCATTTTCATGATATTGGAATTAATGTTAACATTTGGTGAAAGTGTAATTTCAGAAAGCTTAAATATTTCTTCTTCCATCGTTAATACTACTTTTTTATCTAATTGAGAAACATTAAAATTTATTGATTTATATCCTAATTTTGTTAGTTTAAAAGTATCATTAATGGTTACATTTGAAAAGGTAAAATTTCCAAATTCATTTGTGTGTGCATGTGCTTCTGTCGATTCATTATACACATAAACATCTGCAATTGAATTTCCAAAAGCATCTATTACTTTTCCATTAAATTTCTGAGAATAACCAAAAATGGAGCATAAAATAGTTGTCGTTAAATAAAAATAGAGTTTCATTTGGCATTTGTTTTGTTTGTTTTTTGATAATTTCGATGTGCTTAAGAGATTTCTTATTTACGATTTCATATTATATTCTCATTATTAAAATTTCCAAATTTGGACCTAATTCATATATACTAGATAATAATTCTTCTTTATTCGAATTTTCTTTCGTTAGCATATCATTAGCTTTTAAAATCATTTCATTGTGAAACAAAATCAGCGGTTCCTGAGATTTATTCATAGTGTGCTTTTTAACTATCTTCAATGCTTCATCAAAATCTCCATTTTGGTAATAAGCCCAAGCTAATAAGTCATATGATTCTGGTGTTGGTCTATTTTGAATCTCTTTTTTAGCAATTTCAATTGCTTTTTCAGAATTATCTAAAACTTCAGAATATAATAATGCATTATATTTATTATACATATCTCCATAATTATGATTATTTAACAACTTAAAGTATTCTTCAATATCTAATTTTTGTTCTGTATAATTTGTTGCAAATTCATTCATTTCTGCTCTTAAAAGATACAAATCAGGAACAGTATGCTTTGCTGTAATATGATCGATAATTTCGATTGCTGATTTAGTATCTCTTTCATAAGAAAAAACAATCCAAGCAATTCCTTTTAATGCATAAGCATTTTGATTGTCTATTTGTAGTGTTTTTAAATAATAATCATACGATTCTTTAATACGCCCAGCATGGCCATAAAAATCTGCTATATTTGAATATATCCATAATTTAATGTCTTCTTTCTTAGTTTCTTCAGCGATTTTTTTAGCTTGTTCCATTATTTTAATAGCTGTATCTAAATCTCCTTTATGATCATTCCATTTTGCTAAACGAATTAAATAATCGAAATCTTTAGTATCTTGAATAACATCTAACTTTTTCTCAGCTTCAGTATAATTTCCTAATTCCATATAAACATCAAATAGCATCTTCTCTGTAGATAGTCTATTTTCACCTAATATATATGCTTTTTTCAAATACTCTAATGCCTCTTTAAATCGATGTTGAGAAATATAATTTTTGGCTATAGATCTATGAATACTTGCTTTTTCTCCTCTAACTCTATTATTACAATCTAATAAAAGTTTTTCTGCACGATATAAATCTTGAATATTTCCTTTTATTTCAAATAATTGAGAATATAAACTTGCTAACGAAATTAAATAAGTATATTGATTTGGTGCTGCATTGTATTTTGTTTGCCAAAAATCAATTTCTCTTTTTATATTATTTTCTTTTTCATTTTCTTTCACAATAAGAAAAGCTTGATAATCTTCCTTATTTGTTACTTTAATTTTTTCATCTGAATTACAACTCAAGAATAAGAAAAAAATCAACATTATTGAAGTTGCTTTAATTGTGGTATTTTTCATAATTTTAGTATTTAGTTCGTCTTATTTGAGAATAAGGAGCATCAATAGACACTCCTTATTAGGTTTGGTTAATCAGTTTCTACCAAGGTGAAGCTAAATATGGAAAAGAAGCTAAAAACGTTTTATCATTTGCATTTACATTATCTGAAGTTAATCCTGAATTATCTGTTCCATTTGGACCTCCAAAAATTAACAATAATTCAACATCAATAACATCATCTGCAAGTGCTCTTCCCGACAAGGTATTTGCTGGGTTTCCATCAAAAAAAGTAGTTGTCCCTGTTGTAGAAACGTTTAAAACATCTGTTGCCAAAACTGTTGTAAAAGTAGCTGCATCAAGTCCTAATGCATTTGTTGTATATCCTGAATTTAATGCTAATAATTTTGATTGAAAAGCTGATTGAAATGAAGCTCCCATTGTAGATGGTGTAGTAACATTAAAATTATCCTTGCTAGTTGAACTAACAAAAACAGTATTAATAGCAGGTCTACCCATTTGATCTTGTTGTGTATATGTTCCACTAAAATCTATTGATTCGTTATTGTATGAATCATCGTCATTGTTGCACCCTACGACTAACAAAGCCACTATTAAAGATGCAAATAAAGTTTTATATTGAATTGATTTCATAATTATATTCGTTTTTTAGAGGTTATTATTATTTTCTTTTTGTTTCTACCCAAGTATTCAATCTTCCAGTTCCTCCTAGCATTGTTTTAGGAAGTTCAACAACTATAGACATTACATTTGTTCCTGCAAATGTATCCGTACCAGTAGCATTAAAACTAGAAGCATTACCTGCAATTATCTCTGAATATTGTCCAAAATCAAAGAAAAAAGGATCATCCCTTAAACCTGCAAATAAATTAATTCCAGATTGCAATGAAGTTATCGCAGTTGATCCGTAAGGAGTAATAGCAACACTTCCAAGAGGACTTGACGTTTTAATTGTACTTGAAGTACCTGCTGTTCCTGGTGCCACTGGTCCAAAAAAGTACATTTTTCCATTTCTTGGAATTGCTTGAATAACTAAGTCTTCAACATTATCTCCATTATTATCAATATTAAATTCAACTAATACATTTTCATCAAATGATGATGAAGCACTCATTGTTGGACTTAATAATCCTTTTACATTCGCTACAAAAACTAAATTATTTGTATTAGCTCCTTGAAAAGAATAAAAATCTGTTATATCTGCATTTCCACCTTGAACTGCTGGTGCATCTATATGATCGGCTGCAATTAAAATAGAACCGACTAAGCCTAGTAGTGAAAGTCCTAAGTATAATTTTGAATTTTTCATTTTAATGATTTTTAATGATTTATAACTACAGTTACGAGAACTTTTAACGTTTGGTTTTAAAAAATTGAAAAAATATTTTTTTTTAGTACATTAGTGGTAACTTTACAAACATATGGAACAAGAACTATTAGTTAAGGAACTCCTTAAAAAGGATAATTATTCGTTTACATTATTATATGACAACTATTCTAGGAGTTTATATGGTGTTATTTACAACCTAATTAAAAACAAAGAAGAATCTGAAGACGTACTTCAAGAAGTCTTTGTTAAAATTTGGAATAATATAGACTCCTATAATGAAACTAAAGGTCGTTTATATACTTGGATGCTAAATATTGCTAGAAATACAAGCATTGATAAATTACGATCAAAAGGATATAATAACAGTCAAAAAAACCTTTCCGCAGATAATTTCGTATATATGCTTGAAGACAATTCAAAAGCATTAAATAGAATTGATGCAATTGGCATAAAAAAATTTATCAAAAAATTAAAACCTAAATGTATTCAAATCATTGAATTATTGTTTTTTCAAGGATATACACAGCAAGAAGCATCGGAAGAACTTGAAATACCTTTAGGTACAGTAAAAACAAATAATAGAAATTGTATGAATGAATTAAGAACGATTATCAATGAATAGTAGAGAATACATAGAATCTGGAATTTTAGAATTGTATGTTTTTGGCACACTTACTGAGCAAGAAAACAACGAAGTTCTAGAAATGGCAAAAAATCATATTGATATTCAAGAAGAAATTAAGGCCATAGAAAATGCTGTTATTAATTTATCTCATAGTGTTGCTCCTCACCTTTCCGCAACTAATTATGAGAAAATAAGAAATCAACTTTTAGAAAAAAATAGAGTAATACAATTACAACCTAGAAAAAATTATGCACAATATATGGGTTGGATTGCTGCCGCAGTATTTGTATTAGGTTTTGGTATTCAATTATACAAATTTAATCAATCTAATACTATTATCGAAAGTTTAGCTGTAGATAAAAGCAAAATGCAAGAATCTATCGTAGAATTAGAGTTTCAAAAACAAGATGCTGAAAAAATATTAGCTATTGTAAGAGATAATAATAACATACAAGTAGCTCTTGCAGGACAAGAAGTAGCTCCAAATGCTTTTGCGAAGGCATATTACAACAAAGAAACTAAAGAAGTATATATTGATGCTGCTGGTTTACCAATACCTCCTGAAGGAAAAGTATATCAGGTTTGGGGATTAAAACTAGATCCATTAACGCCTCAAAGTATTGGTTTATTAGACAACTTTACAGCTAGTAATTCAAAGGTTTTCAAAGTAGAAAAAGCTGAAGATGCTGAAGCTTTTGGAATTACTTTAGAACCAGCTGGCGGAAGTGTCAATCCTACACTTGAACAACTTTATACTTTAGGAAAAGTTTAAAAAATTAAAATATGTAAGAATGAATATGCCTCAAAATTTAAATACTATTTTGAGGCTATTTTTTATTCTTCACATAAACAAACCATAATAATTAGATAGCCAAAGCACTCTATAAAAATATAATATAACTTTTTAGACAATCATTACTTTTTAACTTTCTAAACTTCTACTTATATTTGCAACTTTAAAATTTGAATTTAATTTTTTAATTCCATTCTGAAACAAACTCAGAGTAAACAACAACACAACAACATCATGTTACAATTATCAGAACTAAATGCTATTTCTCCTATTGATGGACGATATAGAAACAAAACCCAGAATTTAGCTCCTTACTTTTCAGAAGAAGCATTGATAAAGTATCGCGTTTTAATTGAAGTAGAATACTTTATTGCATTATGTGAATTACCTTTACCACAACTTTCTGGTGTTGATATAACTATATTTCCTGCTTTAAGAAAAATGTACACTGATTTTTCTACTGAAGATGCATTGTGGATTAAAGAAACTGAAAAAACAACTAATCATGATGTAAAAGCAGTTGAATACTTTATTAAAAGTAAATTTGATGCTTTAGGATTAGAAAAATATAAAGAATTTATTCATTTCGGATTAACTTCTCAAGATATTAATAATACGGCTATTCCTCTTTCTACAAAAGAAGCTTTTGAAAACGTATATATGCCTTCTTTAATTGCTGTTATTCAAAAATTAAAGGATTTAAGTATTGAATGGATGGACATTCCAATGCTTGCACGTACACACGGACAACCTGCTTCTCCTACTCGTTTAGGAAAAGAAATTTTAGTTTTTGTAGAACGTTTAGAAGAACAAATGCGTTTATTATTTAATGTTCCTTTTGCAGCTAAATTTGGTGGTGCAACAGGAAATTACAATGCACATAAAGTAGCTTATCCAAACAATGATTGGAAACAATTTGGAACCAAATTTGTTGAAGATATTCTAGGATTACATCATTCTTTCCCAACAACGCAAATTGAGCATTATGATCATTTCGCTGCTTTTTTTGATGCTTTAAAAAGAATCAATACAATAATAATTGATTTAGATAGAGATATTTGGACGTATGTTTCTATGGATTATTTCAAACAAAAAATAAAAGCTGGAGAAATTGGTTCATCAGCAATGCCACATAAAGTAAATCCTATTGATTTTGAAAACAGTGAAGGAAATTTAGGCATTGCCAATGCTATTTTTGAACATCTATCAGCTAAATTACCTATTTCTCGTTTACAACGTGATTTAACAGATAGTACAGTTCTTCGTAATGTTGGTGTTCCTTTTGGTCATACTATCATTGCCTTTGAAGCCACATTGAAAGGATTAAACAAGTTATTATTAAACGAAGCTAAATTTACTGAAGAACTAGAGAAAAATTGGGCAGTTGTTGCTGAAGCAATTCAAACTATTTTAAGACGTGAAGGTTACCCAAATCCTTATGAAGCTTTAAAAGAATTAACTAGAACAAACACAGTTATTAATAAAGAATCGATTCGTGCTTTTATTGAAACTTTAAATGTTTCTGATGACATTAAAACTGAATTGAAACAAATTACACCAAGTAATTATTTGGGCATATAATAGCATCAAATAATAAAACTTATTCTTTTGTAAAATATAAAATCCATTAGCATTCACTAATGGATTTTTTTTACGCTATAAACTGTTAATTTTTACAAAAAGGATTGTAATGATTCTTCCAATTTAGTACTTTTAAAAAAAGTTAAAATAATGCCATTTTCGTTAGTTGCAAGCACAGCAGTTCATTTACCAGACTTAATCAATGATTTAGGTTTAATCCTTGTCACAGCAGCAATTTCTGTATTAATTTTCCGTAAATTAAAACAACCTTTAGTTTTAGGATACTTAGTTGCTGGATTTTTAGCAAGTGCTAATTTTAATTTTTTTCCAACAGTAAAAGACATTAACAGTATTGAAGTTTGGGCAGAAATAGGAATCATTTTTTTATTGTTTAGTTTAGGTTTAGAATTTAGTTTTAAAAAGCTACTAAAAGTTGGAGGAACAGCATCCATTACTGCATTAACACAAATTTTTGCCATGATTGTTTTAGGCTATTATGCAGGACGATTTATGGGCTGGGACAATATGAACTGTATTTTCTTAGGTGTCATTCTTTCCATTTCTTCCACTACTATTATTCTAAAAGCATTTGATGAACTAGGCGTAAAATCGCAAAAATTTGCAGGAAATGTTATTGGAGCTCTGATTGTGCAAGATATTGTTGCCATTTTAATGATGGTTTTGCTCTCTACTGTTGCAGTAAGTCAACAATTTTCAGGAAGCGAATTGGTTAAATCTTTATTAAAACTATTCTTCTTTTTATCAATTTGGTTTATATCTGGTATTTTTTTCATCCCAACATTATTAAAAAAATTAAAACATTTACTTTCTGATGAAATGTTATTAATTATCTCATTAGCACTTTGTCTGTTAATGGTAATTTTTGCCTCTGAAGTTGGTTTCTCTCCAGCATTAGGCGCTTTCATTATGGGATCTATTATTGCAGAAACTAATGAAGCTGAACATATTGAACATTTAGTAAAACCCGTAAAAGATCTATTTGGTGCGGTTTTCTTTGTATCCGTTGGAATGTTAATTAATCCTGATACCTTGGTTGAATATGCTTTTCCTGTTATGATACTAACATTCGTTACTATTTTTGGACAATCAATAAGTTCTACCATTGGAACTCTTATTTCAGGTCAACCGCTTAAAGAATCCATACAAACAGGTATGAGTTTGTCTCAAATAGGTGAATTTTCTTTTATTATAGCAACACTTGGAACTTCCTTAAAAGTTACAAGCGATTTTTTGTATCCCATTGTTGTTGCTGTTTCAGCTGTAACTGCTTTTACAACTCCATTTATGATAAAATATGCTTCTCCAACAGCCGCTTTTGTTGAGAAAAAATTACCTAAGAAATGGGTTAAAAAAATTGAATTATACAGTGCCAATTCACAAGCTATAAAAACAGTAAGCACTTGGAAAATTGTTATCAAAGAATACTTATTTCAAGTTATCTTATACTCTGTTATTCTTTTTGCTATTATTCTAATGTCTAAAAACTTTTTGTTACCGCTATTAGATGATATTTTGTATGGACATATAATCGCAGCTTTTTTAACCTTATTAGTTTTAGCTCCTTTCTTATGGGCGCTATCTTTAAAAAGAGTAGCCAAAGCTGAAGTTCAAGAATTATTAAAAAACAGAAAATATTACGGCCCTGTTATTGTTTTAATTTTCATTCGAATTGCCATTGCCTTATTTTTCATTGGATTAATGTTAAACAATTTCTTCTCACCTGAAATTGCACTGTTAGCCTTTGTTTTTTCAATTGTAATTATGATGATTTTTCCAAAAAACATCAATCGATTATATCATAAAATTGAAGATCGATTTATAACCAATTTTAATCAAAGAGAAGTAACAACTAAAAATTTAAATCGAAATAATTTATCACCTTGGGATGGTCACATGGCAAATTTTACTATTTGTGCCGAATCAGATTTAGCAGGAAAAACACTAGAAGAAGTTAAAATTAGAGAAAATATAGGCGTAAATATTGCATTTATAAAACGTGGTGGCTTACATATATATATTCCTTCCAAAGAAGAAAAATTATATCCGAATGATGAGATTAGTATAATCGGAACAGATGAGCAAGTAAAACAATTTGCTGATTATTTAGAGCAACACAAGCTAAATACAGAAACACTTCTTGAATCAGAAATAGTATTACAACAATATGAATTAAGAGATCAATGGTTTATTGGTAAAACTATTCGTGAATCGAATTTACGAGAAAAAACAAACGGAATGATTGTAGGAGTTGAACATAATGGTCGACGAATATTAAATCCTGAATCGAGTTTAATTTTAAGTAAAAATGACATTATTTGGGTTGTTGGAGACAAAAAGAAAATAAAAGCATTTTTCAGTTAAGTTAAATCTCATCTTAACAATTCATTAACAATTGGCATAGAATTTGATTTTGTAAGAAAAAGACTTTTGTATGTGTAAAATTTTGTCCCTATTACTTTTTCTAACATTTTCCTCTATTTCAGCACAAGAACTAATTATTGATTATAATCAGCTAAGTGATGAAGTCTTGAAACAAATTAATTCGCACAGAAAAATATTAAAACTAGACGAATTAAAGGAAGATGCAATATTATTCAAAGCCGCTCAAGATCATAGTATTTATATGAATGAGAAAAATATATTATCTCATGAACAAAAGGTTATTGACAAAAAATTCCCGAAAGACCGTATAAAATATTATCAAGGAAATGATTTTAATGTATTTGGAGAAAATGTACTTTATACTACTATAGATGTAAAACACTATTCTAAAACAGATATTCTTGCTTTAGCAAAGAAAGTCTTTATACAATGGAAAAAATCGCCTCCACATTATAAAAACATAATTAATTCAAATTATGAATTAGCAGGTATTGCTTTTTCATTCGATAAAAAAACCAGACGTTTATATGCTACCAATGTATTTGGAGCAAAAGGTGTTGTAATTCCAAATCAATTATCAAACAACGCTTTTGGACTATCTGAAAAAAGTATTTATTGTAAGAATGTTGATTTAAATGATAAAATACACATAAGCAATGGTCTTCAAATTGAAGGAGATGATGTAATACTTTATTACCACGACATTAAAACTTTTAAAGAAATTTTTAAAAACCCTAGTGATGCTATAGCAATTGATTTTGTTGAAGAAAGTCAATTACAATGTGGTTCAAAAAACAATTTTGACATATCACCAATTTATGATGGAGTACTTTCAAAACCTATTTATAGAGACGAGTTGCTAGCTAACAACACCGCTGAAAACAAACACAAAATAATCACTAAAGTAGGTAAAGTACCTGAACATTTAAAAGAAAGAAGCGTTACATTAAACATTATTTTTATTTTCACAAATTGTGCTTGTGAATATATTGTTCCACATGATATTAAATCAAAATCTATATCTCTATTCCCTATAAATCCAATAGTAGAAATTCCTAAAAATACAACCCTAAGCAATAAAGGAATTATTAGAACTGAAGAACATTCTTTTGCTTTTGAGCGAAATGAAATTGTTGAAAAATTTAAAAACACTGATGAATATTTTAACATTGATAAAATTTCAGATGATGAAATTGTTATTCAATTTGATACTTTAATTTCCGAGAATTTTAATAAAGTAGTTGCAAATAAAGACTCAATCTTATTTTCTGAAATTGAATATTCGGAAGAAAAGATTGAAGAACCTTTTACATTTATAAATGAAACTATTCATTCTACCCAAATTTATAGTTATAGTTCTATAGAAGGAAAAGAAGAATTGAATAAAAAATTACATCAAGAAAGAGCTATTGCAATAGAAAATTATGGCAAAGAAAATTTAGATATAACTATTAAACCTTCAAAAATAATTGCTGAAGAAAATTGGGAGACTTGCTACATTCAACTTGAAATGGAGAACTTAGGCGAATTAGCAACAAAATCGAAAGAAGAAATTAGAAGCTACATCAATGCAAATAAGACAACTTGGAATGATTATTTAGACAAACAACGTGTTTCAAAACTCATAGCTAATTATTATGGAGAAATAACAACGAATAATCCTAATAACAAATTATATCTTCAATTTCTTTATGAAATTAATTTACGTACAGGTATTCTTGAAAAAGATTATAATAGAGCAAACTTAGCTCTTGCAAAACTTTATGATGTTGATTTTTGCTATGCAATATTTGATGAAATTGTATTTAATGAATTAATGACTAACCAAAAATTAGTTCAAAATGCATGTGCTGCACTTATCAAAAATCATCAATATGATCGCTTTAAAACCGTACGATTCTTAAAACATTGGTTGACTCAATTCGACTCTTTTAATAAAGATACTCAACTAAATTTATTGAATTTATACTGTGTTACCAATGAAAATCTACTTCATACTTGGGATGTTTCAACTACTAAATTAGCCAATGTAACTAAACCTAAAACATTAGAAAACAACTTTTCATTGTTTCAGCCTAATTTAGATTTAACTGCGAATTACAACTATGTTGCTTTATATTATTCTAATCATACTAATGATTACAATGGAATTAATTATTATTTTACCAAAGTGTATAATAGTTTTAAAAACAATATCAAATCAACTAAAGACAGGGTAAATTTTGGGTTATTTCTAAATCATTGGAGCAACTATCATAGAACAATAACATTATTAAAAGCAGAAATGAAAAAGCCTACTTTTACTAAAGAAGAAGCTCTTTTATTAGCACAAACTTATCCTGTTATTGACAATGATAAAAATAAATCAGAATTAGAGTATATTCTAAAAAAAGCATATCAATTAAACAAAAATGCTTGGTGCAATTGGCAAAAAGAAAATAAAAACCTATTACGGAATATTACAATTAAAAATGAGTTTTGTAAAAAATGTAATTAAAAAAAGCCTCAAAAATGAGGCTTTTAAAACATTATAATTCATCTGCAACTTCATCAATTGCTCTAATTGTATAATCTAAATCTTCATAGGTTAAAGCGTCTGTAATGAACCAAGTCTCATAAGCAGAAGGAGCAATATAAACTCCTTTCCTAAGCAATCCATGAAAAAATTTCTTAAAAGTATCATTATCACCATTTTTAGCAGTCTCGAAGTCATAAACTGCTCCTTTATCGAAATGTACAGAAATCATTGAACCAACTCTATTTATAGTATAAACAATATTTTTAGCTGTTAATACTTTATGAATTCCTTTTTCTAAATAGGCTGTTTTCTCTTCTAATCTATCAAAAATAATAGCATTATTATTTAACGCCTTTAGCATTTCATATCCCGCAGCCATTGCTAACGGATTTCCCGATAATGTTCCTGCTTGATATACTGGTCCTAAAGGAGAAAGATAATTCATAATTTCCTCTCTTGCAGCAAAAGCACCAACAGGTAAACCTCCACCTATTACTTTCCCAAAACAAACAATATCAGCATCAACATTAAAAAGTTCTTGTGCTCCGCCTTTTGCTAAGCGGAATCCAGTCATAACTTCATCAAATATTAACAAACATTTGTTTTGAGTACAAACTTCTCTTAATTGTCTTAAAAATTCATTCTGAGGAGGAATACATCCCATATTTCCTGCAACAGGTTCTATAATTAAAGCTGCAATTTCGTTTTTATTCGATTCAAATAGCGCTTTTACATTTTCAATGTCGTTATATTTTGCTAATAAAGTATCTTTTGCGGTTCCTTCTGTTACACCAGGACTATTTGGTATTCCAAACGTACTAGCTCCACTTCCTGCTGCAATTAAAAAAGAATCTGAATGTCCATGATAGCATCCTGAAAATTTAATTATTTTCTCTTTTTTAGTAAAGCCTCTTGCTAATCGAATAGCACTCATACAAGCTTCTGTTCCTGAACTAACAAAACGAATTTTATCAATATTTGGCACCATTGAAACAGCTAATTCAGCAATTTTAGTTTCCAACTCTGTAGGGGTTCCAAAAGAAGTTCCTTTTTTAGCTCTTTCAATTACTGCATTTACTACTGGTTCATAAGCATGACCTAAAATCATTGGTCCCCATGAATTAATATAGTCTATATATTTATTACCATCTTCATCATATAAATATGGCCCTTTTGCTTCTTTAATAAATATTGGTGTTCCTCCAACTGCTTTAAAAGCTCTTACAGGAGAATTTACACCTCCAGGAATTACTTTGTTTGCTTCAACAAATAATTCGCTACTTCTTTTATATAACATTATTTTATTTTTAATTTCTGACCTATTGATAATGAATTATCATTTAATCTATTTTTCTTTTTCAATTCATCAACAGAAATATTGAATTTTTTTGATAATGAATACAATGTATCTCCTTTTTGAACTGTATAAGAAAAATCTTTAGTACTCGATTCTATTTCACTTCTTTCTAACAATTCTCCTTTTTCTGTGTTTAAAATCTCATTATCATATTGATACAATTCATATCTCTCAATAATTCCAATTAACTTTGCTGGATATTTAGGATCTGTCGCATAACCTGCCGATTTTAAGCCTTTAGCCCATCCATTGTAATCTCTTTTATCTAAATTAAAAAGGCTACTGTATCTACTTCTTGATGTTAAAAACAAAGAATGATCTCTATAAGATTCTGCTGGATCACTATATTTTCTAAAACATTCTTGAGCGGCATCATCATCATGTGATATTGAAGGTCCATTCCATTCTTTATGACATTTTATTCCAAAATGATTATTAGCTTCTCTAGACAATCTACCGTTTCCTGCTCCTGATTCTAAAATTCCTTGTGCTAAAGTTATACTCGCTGGAATTCCATATTCTTTCATGTTTTGTTTTGCAATTTCTTTAAAACTGACAATATAATCCTGTACATTACTATATGTTGCAGAAACTTTTGAAGTAGCTTCTAATTCTTCGGTTGAAGTGTTAGATGTATTAGCTGGCTTTTGAGTCACTACTTTTCGTGTAGTAACAGTTGTTTTCTTTCTAGGAGTAGTGTTTTCAACTGATGTTTTCCCACTTGATTTACTTCCTTTTCTATTCTTCGAAGTACCACAACTAGTAATTAGGATTACTATAAAAACATAAACTATTTTCTTAATCATAAGTATTTTAATATTGTTTTATTTTTTTTCTTTCGAATTTGATTAATTCCCATTATCCCTTGTAAACCACCAGTATGAATTAACAATATCTTAGAATTATCTGGAAACACTTTCTGTTTTATTAACTCTAAAACACCGTAAACCATTTTACCTGTATAAATTGGATCTAAAGGAATTCTTGTTGTATCATAAAAATCATTTAAAAAAATAATCAACTCATCTGTTATTTTCCCATATCCTCCAAAGTGATAATCTGAATTTACATTCCAATTTTTCTTGGTTACAAATTTACAAATTACATCAGATAAAAAGTCTCCTTTTAAAGCAGAAAAACCTATTATTTTTTGATGGTCCCTTGATGAATTTATTATTCCTGAAATTGTACCACCTGTTCCTACTGCACAACATACATAATCAAAGATCGCATCATCTTTTGTTAAAATTTCTTCACATCCTTTAATTGCTAATTCATTTGTTCCTCCTTCTGGCAAGATGTAGCTATTTCCATACTTTCTTTTAAGCTCATTTAAAAACGAAATATCTTCTTTCTTTGAAAAAGCCTCTCTAGAAATAAATTCAAAATTCATACCCATTTCTTGAGCATATAACAATGTAGGGTTTTCTATTATTTTATTTTGTAATTCATCTCCTCTTATAATTCCTAAAGTATTCAATCCATATTCCTTACCTGCTGCTGCAGTTGCTAAAATATGGTTTGAATAAGCTCCTCCAAATGTTATTAATAATTTTGCTTCTTCTTTTTTGGCTTCTTTGATGTTGTATTTTAATTTTCTAAACTTATTTCCAGATATTAAAGGATGCAACAAATCATCTCTCTTAATATAGAGTTCGATATTATTGGGTAGTTGCAAATTAATTTTTTCGTTCACACTGCAAAATAACAAAAAACCCCGATAAAAATCGAGGTTCAATGTATCTATCTTTTTTATTTTTCTACTTATTTTTTATAAATAGAAACTTTTTTATCAACATTAAGATTGTCTTTAGTTTCTAATTTAACTATATATATCCCATCACTTAATCCAGATGTTGAAATTTCATATTGCTCATCAGTTCCTAAATTATATTTACTAATAACTCTTTTACCTGTTACATCATATAAATTTAATGAAACTACATCTTTATTCAGAGAATTAAATATTGTTAAGCTGCTATTATCATTATTTTGATACACTTGAAAAGTATTAGCAATTTCGCTTGGATTCACTAAAGTATTATTAGCATCTTTAAATGTAATTTCAAAACGATCTTTATTAACTCCTGCTGGTAAATCTGCACTAAAAGTACTGTTTTTAATATCATGATATGTATCTGCTACTTTATCATGAACATAAATATTATCAGCTAAATCAAAATTAATCAATTCTGACACAGTAATAGTAAATGTTGTTTCCTCATCTGCTTTAAATGCTAAAGGTATTTTTTTATCCTCATCAAAAGCTAACGTATTAATAACAAACTGCTTATTTCCATCTAACGGAAAGTAAACATCTTTTGGCAAAGTAGACTCAGAAGTAACAGCATCCATTACTAAATCAAAACCATCAGTCGCATTATTATTAAAAGCAACAGCCGTTTCTCTAGTATATTGATTATTCATAATTGTATGAATCTTAAACTGAGGCACTTCTCTTTTTGAAAACTGTGTATAGTCTACACCTGCAACGTTAGGAACATTTTCCCATTTATCACTTTGAACAGAAGCAGTTGAATTTACTACACGTTCAAATTGCGAGTTATTTGCAACACTTTCTTTTGTAAAAACTCTGTAAATATTTTTCATTTGAGCATTTCCAGAAGCTACAACACCTTGTACTTTAAAACCTTGTCCTACTGGAGCAAACATTCTTTTATATGTGCTACCACTTGAAGCTCCTGTTACATTTAATGTTCCATCCTCATTGTATGTATTCCATGTAGGAGCAGTATATGTTCCTGGCGAAAACGCATTTACATTATTAGGAGCATAAGTACCATAACCTCCTACATAATTTATTAATAAATGAGAATTGGCTGATTTTGAATGTTCCCAAAAATAAGCGTTTCCATCAATAACAGCAGAACCTCCAGAAGTAACAGCTCCTGTTGAATAATCCACTGTATATCCGCTATTTTCCAACAAAAATAAATTTAAATTTATAGCTGAAGGATAAGGGTTTCCTGTTAATGTTCTATTTGGATTTGGTCCAGCAGAGTTACCTACTGGAATATTAATAGTTCCATCATTTGGTAATCCTCTAAAATCATACCTTTGATTATTTGATGGGTTATTTTCTTTTCCTTCTGTTACATCTGCAACTGTATTATCACTACCAGAAACACCTTTCATAGTAAATCCTTCACCAGGAGCAATTGTATTTGCATTACCAACATACGTCCATTGACCGTATTGATTTGATTGTACAAATTTATAAATCCATTTTTGAGCAATTGACAGTGATGAATTAGTCGCAACCCCATTACTTTGTCCAGCAGGTAAAATGGTTGGAGCTACACTTGTTGTTATTGTAGTAGGCCTAAACAACCTTGTAATTCCAAAACTTGAATTTCCAGTTGATGCAGATGGAACCCCTACTGGAGAACACCAATAGTTATATCCAAAATTATTAGATGTTCCTTCTTGAAAAATCGACAAATTTCCTAAACCTGTATTAGTCCCACTTCCAGAAGTTCCTTGAAGTAATTGTGATGAATTCCTTAAATAGAAATTACCGTTATTTGCAAGATTAACATCTTGAGTGACATAAACATATTGATCATTCACAAACACATAACTGTTTGGACTAACATACATTTGTGCATTTAGATCTAACAAACCCAAATATACAACCCCAAAGATTAGTAGTATTTTTTTCATATTCAATAATTTAACTTCATTTCAGTACGCTACAAAAATAACAAAAAATAATCATCTACGCATTAAAATTATTTTTATTTTTCAAATCTCACATCACTTTTAATTATCTCCACCAACTATTTATCAGTATCCCTTTAGAAAGAAACAAAAACCTACCTAAAGTCATGATACACTTTCAACAACGTTAATCTTTATCAATTAAAACTTTAACAAAAATGACAATTTTAATATAATTATTAATTAAGTTTTAATTTTTATATTTACGATAACTAACCTTAATATCAAAAACATATTTAACAATGAAAAAACAAATACTTATTGGATTATTTTTTTTTAGTGTATCACTAGCACACAGTCAAGTAGGAATCGGTACTACAACCCCAACAGGAGCATTAGATATAAGTTCTACTATACACGGTTTTATACCTCCAAGAGTAGCATTAACCTCAACTACTGTTGCTGCACCGGTACTAAACCCACAAACTGGAGCATTAGTTTCCGGAACAATAGTTTGGAATACAGCCACAGCAGGAACTTCACCAAACAATGTAGCTCCAGGTCTTTACTATTGGGATGGTACAAAATGGATTGCATTGGCAGGATCTCCAGGTGGATTAGATTGGTCACTAGCTGGAAATAGTGGCACGACTGCTGGCACAAATTTCCTAGGAACAACAGATGCTGTAAACCTTCATTTCAACACCAATAATTTGGAAAGAATGCGAATTCTTAGTAATGGTACCATAGGTATCAACAGCACTGGAAACACTGGCTCACAAGTAGATATTGTTGCAGCAGGAACTAACGATGCTCTTATTACTAGAAATAACGACAATATAACCAATTCAGTTTGGGCACGAAATTCTCATACAACCGGAACAACCTTACTAGCTGCCGCAAACGGAATTAATGGAGTATATCCTAATAAAGGGGCTGGAGTTGCAGGTTCAGCTGTAAATGGACATGGAATCTTTGGAAATACAGGAAATGGAGCCCCTAACAATGCAGCACATAACGGAAATAGCGCAGGAGTTTTTAGTCTTGACTCTGACAATAATGCTGCAACAAGCAACGGAAGCGCTTATGCTTCTATAGCAGGCAAGGACGAACAAATTATTGCAGTATTAGGAGCAACTTCAAGAAGAATATTATACGGAGGATATTTTACAGCAGGAACATCTGCTGCAGGAATCTCTTATAGTTATGTAGGCTTAAAATATAATCACAATAATGATGCTACAGCAACAGGAGGAACAAATTACAAAATAGTAGGTAACGGAGTGGTTTCCACATTAATTCCAGACGAAAACAATATTCCAAGAGTAATGTTTTGTCCTGAAGCACCCGAAGTTTTATTTGAAGACTATGGAACTGGAAAGCTAACCGACGGACAAAGCTACATTGAATTAGACAAGATTGTAGCAAACTCATTAAAAATAGATGCAAATCACCCTTTAAAAGTATTCATACAACTAGAAGGAGAATGTAATGGTGTTTATGTTTCTGAAAAAAGCAAAAATGGCTTCCTCGTTAAAGAATTAAATAACGGAAAAAGTAATATTGATTTTTCTTGGCATATTGTAGGAAACAGAGCTAATTCAAAAGACACAAGCGGGAATATAACTTCTTATTATGAAGACTTAAGACTTCCTTATGGACCAACACCATTAAAACAAAGTACTACAAAATCTAAAAATCCAGAAATTAAATAAACGTTTAAATATAAAAAATCGACTAGACATTCTTCAACGTCAAAATTCAGTACCTTGATATAATCAAGCAATACTTATCTCAAATCAAAAGTTTTAACAACTATTGGGTTCACTAAATTCTAAACTTAGAATTAAAAGAAAACACCTAATTTAAAAACCATTGTATTGTATTAATTCTTGGCTTATAGATTAATGTCGATTTTTTTCTTTTCAAATAATATCATAATTCTAATGAAATTTAAAATCTGATAAATTCAAAAATATTTCAACAAAAGAAAGAGAAAATTATTTTATTTTCTAAAGAGATTAAAAATTAAGTTAACATCCTATTTCCGTGAATTCTTCACTTTATTACTTGTCCAATTATATATATAATTGGACAATGTTTTTTTGAGCCTTTCATGAATAAAAAACTTCTCGTAACACCATCTTTTTTAAAATAAAAAAACACCTATTAACCTTTAAAAGCATAAAACAACAAATCTTTGACTGTGCAATTTTTCAAAACAGAGGATATATTTCAAAAATAATTTAATTTATCTCAAACCAGAAACACCAAAACAAATCAATAAAAAATAGGTTCTTACCTATCATCACTTTTAAACGCTATTAAATAAAAGTTAGTAAATTTTAAATACACAGAAACATACTACAATCCTAAAACAGAGAAACATACTTTTAAAATCTCCAAAAAAGACACACATAGCTGCTCTCTATTTTAGAGTTAACAAAATTCAACTCTACCTTTTCTAAAAAAAACAATAATTAACCTAATTTTATAAAAAAAAGAATATTTTTTTACCGTTTAAAGGTTTTTTTATGCATTATATCTAAAACATTAAAAAAAACGAACAATTATTTTTTATTTAGTTAAACATATATCTATCTTAGCCGTACTTTAACATTTTTTTAACAAAAAATTAACAATAAAAAATGAAAAAAAATTACTTTCTATTAACCACAGCAATATTTTTTTTTAGTCTTATCGGTATTAATAAATTATATTCTCAAGGAACAAATTGTTCTTCCGCCACTAATCTAACCATAAACGGGGCATGTGGAAGTGGTACAATTAGTGATAACACCCAAAGTGCACCAAACGCTTCTGGATGTTCATTTGGAACTTTTAGAAGAGAAGGATGGTATAGTTTCACGGTCACTGGAGGCCCTTTAAACATATCCATTGCAGCTAATGCAACTAATCAAAATCTATTTTTACAATTATTATCTTCTACATCATCATGTACAGGCTTAAGCCAAATAAACTGTGCAAATACCACCACCACGAATGGAGCTCAAACCGAAACCATCAGTACAACTTTATCCAATGGAATATACTACATTAAAGTTATCAATAATGGAAGTAACAATAATATGACTTTAAGTAGCATTTGTGTAACATCCTCATCCTTAACAAATGATAATTGTACAGGTGCAATTCCATTAACCATAAATGCAACTTGTAATTATACCACATACTCTAATTCATCTGCAACTGCCTCTACAACTCCTTCAACACCTCCAGATCCTAATTGTGCTACTTATTTAGGAGGAGATGTCTGGTTTTCTTTTACAGTTCCTCCAAGCGGAAATGTTACCGTTGACATGCAAACAGGAACCATGACGGATGCAGGAATGGCATGGTACACAGGAACATGCGGTAGTTTATCACTATTAGAATGTAATGATGACGGAAGTACAAATGGAAGTATGTCTAAAATAACAAGAACAGGATTAACATCTGGCGCAACTATATATGTAAGAATATGGGGCTATAACAATACTTATGGAACATTCGGAATTTGTGCCACCACACCTAACACATCTATTACCTGTACACAAGGAGATAGTCAAGGAACAACAACTTTAGGTTGCCCATCTGTAACATCAGGAGGCCTCAATTTAAGCGGAAGTGACCCTGATCCTATAAGCTGTTCAGCAACCTCAACATGCATTGATCTTGAAGCTACTTACTTGAATTTAGGAGAAACCACATCATACCTTGTAGAATCTATACCCTATCAACCACCATATCAATTTAATTGCTTAAAAAACCCTGTTAGTGTCAACACAGATGATATTTGGTCACCAATAATAAACTTACCTTTCGAATTTTGTTTTTACGGAAACACATATAATCAATGTTTAATAGGTTCAAATGGTGTTATAACTTTTGACATTACAAATAACTTACCAGGAGATACTTGTGGATGGTCTTTTAATGCCAACCTACCTGTAAGCGGAGATAATTCATTAATTGAAAATTCCATTTTTGGAGTATTCCACGATATAGACCCTTCAAAAGGAGGAGAAGTTGGTTGGGAATTAATCACTTTAAATACTGGTTGTCGTGCTTTAGTAGCTTCATGGAATGATGTTCCAATGTATGAAGAAAATAGCAGTTTATATACTGGAATGATTGTGTTGTATGAAAACACAAATGTTATTGAAGTCTATATCAAAGAAAAAAACATAGATAATTTAGGTGCCGGAACATGGAATGATGGTAATGCTGTTGTAGGAATACAAAACGAAACAGGAACAATTGGAACAGTTGCTCCAAACAGAAACGGATTAGACCCAAACTGGGCTGTAACAAATGAAGCATGGAGATTTGTTCCAGATGGAAATTCTATAACATCAATAACTTGGTATGAAGGATCTGGAACTTCTGGATTAATTGTAGGAAATACAGATCAAATCAATGTTTGCCCAACAAGCACCACTACTTACACTGCGGAAGTAACTTATCAACTTTGTGGAGGAGCAACTTTAACTGAAATAGATGAAACCACTATAACCATCAATAGCAACAAAGTTTGGGTTGGTTCAGTAAACAGCGACTGGAACAACGCAAATAACTGGACTCCAACAGGTGTTCCAACAGATTTAGATTGTGTAGTAATTCCTAGCACTTCAACAGATCCTATTATTAACGGAACTAGTTATAATGGATTAGGATTAAATCTATTAATTCACAATAATGCCAATTTAACAGTCACATCAGATAACAACATAACCATTACCGATTGGGTAAACATAAATCTAGGTGGAAATCTAGAATTACAAGACAATGCTAGTTTAATTCAAATAAACAATATTGCTAATACAGGAATAATGAATATGCATAGAAATGCAAATGTTAGACGTTTAGATTATGTATATTGGTCATCACCAGTATCAAATTTCCCACTAACTAACATTCTTGGAAGTTCAAAATACAAATGGGAACCTACTATCCCATCTGGATATACTAGTGATTTTGGTAATTGGATAAGTACTGGAGAAAACATGTTAACAGGAAAAGGATACATTGTTAAATCACCAAGTAATTTTCTGAACACATTCCAAACTCTTACAGGAACATTCACAGGAACTCCAAACAATGGTAATATTAGTGTTCCTATAGCTAGAAGTAGTTATAACGGAATCAATTACCTTGGTCCAACTACCACGCCAGTAACAAAAGACGATGACAATTGGAATTTAATAGGAAATCCATATCCATCATCAATTAATGCAATTGATTTTCTAACTTTAAACACAAACATAGCAGGTTTCATAAAAGTTTGGACACACGGAACACTTCCTAGTTTAGCTATTCCTGATCCATTCTATGAAGACTTTGGATATAACTATACTGTTAATGACTACATTACTTATAACGCTGCTGGTAGCTCATCAGGCCCTAATACTTATGATGGATATATTGCTGCTGGTCAAGGATTTTTTGTTTTAATGAACCACACAAGTTCATCAACTTCTGAAAATGTTCTTTTCAATAACTCTATGAGACATAACACTTATAGCAATAATCAATTCTTCAGAACTTCGGGTTCTACTCAAATTGAAAAAAACAGAATATGGCTAGATATTATTGACCAAACGGGAAGTTCAGCAAGAACAATGATCGGTTATATTACAAATGCAACAAACGAAATCGATAGACTTTATGATGCAACTGCAGTTGATAAAAACAATTTTGATATTTACTCTATTGCAGAAACTGCAAAACTAAATATTCAAAGTAGAAAACTTCCTTTTGTAATAGATGATCAGGTTCAACTTGGAATGTATATTCCTCAAAGTGGTTCTTATTCAATTGCGATTAATGCTGTTGATGGTTTATTTAGTGATTCTAACAACAATATATATATTGAAGATTTACAAAATGAAATTATTCATGACTTAAAGTTAAACCCATATAGCTTTACATCAAACTCTGGAAATATTGATAATCGTTTTATATTAAGATACACAACTAATACTTTAAGCAATTTAGATGTTACACCTAATGAAAATAATATAATTGTAATTTCAAATGAAAACTTAACAATCAAAGCCACAGAAAAAGAAATCAAGACTATTCAAATTTTTGATGTATTAGGTAAGAAACTAACCGATATTCAAAACATAAGTACTTCAGAAGTTATCGTTCAAAATTTACAAAAAAACAATACAACATTAATTCTTCAAATAGAACTAGTAAATGGAAATATAATTCACAAAAAAGTAATTTTCTAAATATATTTTAAAAACATCCAAAATGACCTTTTCTTTAGATAGTTAAGGTCATTTTCATTTGAATATGATTCTCTTTCAAACGAAATATTCCTATAAGCCAAATTCCAATTTTTATATTGCAAAAAACGCAGAAAAAATTCAACACCATACCATATAAAAAAAAGAACTACTAACATTTCCACTTGCTGCCTAATATGTATTCTTTCATGATGTATTAACACTTCATTTGTCTTATCTTTTTTATGAGATAATATAACAAAAGGAAAAATAGTCATCCCTCTAAAATTCTTAGGGATTAAATATTTCGAAACAAATAATATCATTAATCTATAATTTAAAAACGTCTTTAACTTATTATTTTACCAAAGTAAAGAAGTAAACTTGAATAAAAATATTTATTTTTGAAGAATCTAAAAAAGAATTAGATATAGATTTATCTTTATGGACAATAAATTAGATCCTAACAATCTAAAAGAAGGCGAAGATTTTTATTATACGCCAGAAGGTTACAAATGCTTCACCTCTACTTATCATCTAAAAAGAGGTTATTGTTGCAAAAGCGGTTGCCGTCACTGTCCTTATGGCTATGACAAAAAAACGGGAACAATAAAAAAATAAAAAATGGACATTCGACTATTCCAATATAAAATAAAAATATACAAATCGTATCATAGGTCAGATATTCGGTATCCTTAGTTTTTCAAGGACATGTCCTACATTTCACTTCGATTGAGCCGTATGCTTCATCTTTTATTTTACACATTTAAGATATCCTTCCAGCTCTCACGAAAATCAAAATACAAGCATAAGAATACCAAATAGAAAACAAAAGATGACCTTTAAAGAACAAATACAAGAAGGAATACCTTCTACTCTACCAAATCCAAAACCGTTTGACCCAGCAATTAATCATGCTCCAAAGCGAAAAGAAATTCTTTCAGAAGAAGAAAAAAAATTAGCTTTAAAAAATGCGTTACGTTACTTTGAACCCGAACATCATAAAACTCTAATTTCTGAATTTAAAGAAGAATTAGATACATATGGTCGCATTTACATGTATCGTCTACGCCCTGATTATGAAATGAAAGCAAGACCTATTTCAGAATATCCAGGAAATAGTGAGCAAGCAAAAGCAATTATGCTAATGATTCAAAATAATCTAGATTATGCAGTTGCACAACATCCGCATGAATTAATTACTTATGGAGGAAACGGAGCTGTATTTCAAAATTGGGCACAATATAGGTTAACCATGAAATACCTTTCAGAAATGACAGATGAGCAAACATTAACCATGTACTCAGGTCATCCAATGGGTTTATTTCCATCACATAAAGAAGCTCCAAGAGTTGTCGTAACTAATGGAATGGTAATTCCTAATTATTCCAAACCAGATGATTGGGAAAAAATGAACGCACTTGGTGTATCTCAATACGGACAAATGACTGCTGGAAGTTACATGTATATTGGTCCACAAGGAATTGTACATGGAACAACCATAACTGTATTA
The DNA here is from genome assembly GCF_023008245.1 of Flavobacterium sediminilitoris. Taxonomy (NCBI): domain Bacteria; kingdom Pseudomonadati; phylum Bacteroidota; class Flavobacteriia; order Flavobacteriales; family Flavobacteriaceae; genus Flavobacterium; species Flavobacterium sediminilitoris. The sequence goes on along the minus strand of NZ_CP090145.1, from coordinate 2,005,883 downwards.
AACGGATTTAGAAAAATTAAAAAATCACCTAAAGGAAGTCTATTCGTTACTTCTGGATTAGGAGGAATGTCTGGAGCTCAACCAAAAGCAGGAAATATTGCAGGTTGTGTTACCGTTTGTGCAGAAGTAAATCCAAAAATCACAAAAATCAGACATGAACAAGGTTGGATTAATGAAATCGTAGAAGATATAACACTCCTAGTCGCTAGAGTTAGAAAAGCATTAGAAAACAAAGAAGCTGTTTCAATTGCGTATTTAGGAAACATTGTTGATGTATGGGAAAGATTTGACCAAGAATCCTTACATATAGATTTAGGATCTGATCAAACTTCATTACACAATCCTTGGGCTGGCGGTTATTATCCAATAGGATTTACATTTGAGCAATCAAACGAAATGATGGCTAACAATCCTGAAAAATTCAAAGAAGAAGTACAAAAAACATTAAGACGCCATGCAGAAGCAATAAACAAACACACTGCAAACGGAACTTATTTCTTTGACTATGGAAATGCTTTTTTACTTGAAGCATCTCGTGCAGGAGCAGATATTATGGCAGAAAACGGTATTGACTTTAAATACCCAAGTTATGTACAAGATATTATGGGACCAATGTGTTTTGATTATGGTTTTGGACCATTCCGCTGGGTTTGTGCATCAGGAAAACCAGAAGACTTAGCTAAAACAGATAAAATAGCCTGTGATGTATTGGAAGAAATGATGAAAAACTCTCCAGAAGAAATCCAACAACAAATGGCAGATAATATTCAATGGATTAAAGGAGCACAAGAAAATAAATTAGTTGTAGGATCGCAAGCTAGAATTTTATATGCTGATGCAGAAGGAAGAATTAAAATAGCTGAAGCATTCAACAAAGCTATTGAAAAAGGAGAAATTGGACACGTTATCTTAGGTCGTGATCATCATGATGTATCTGGAACTGATTCACCATATAGAGAAACATCAAACATATACGATGGTTCTCGTTTTACTGCTGATATGGCAATTCACAATGTAATTGGAGACAGTTTCAGAGGAGCTACATGGGTTTCCATTCACAATGGTGGAGGTGTTGGTTGGGGAGAAGTTATCAATGGTGGTTTCGGCATGGTTCTTGATGGTAGTAAAGAAGCATCAAAACGTTTAGAATCGATGCTTTTTTGGGATGTAAACAACGGAATATCAAGAAGAAGTTGGGCAAGAAATGAAGGCGCTATTTTTGCAATTAAAAGAGCTATGGAAACGCAACCTTTATTAAAAGTTACCATCCCTAATATAGTTGATGAAACATTATTTTAGTTTAATAAGTTAAAAATTGGCTTATTAAATAATTTTTAAACTTTAAACCATAAAAAATACACTATGAAAACAATTAATTTAATTCCTGTTTTGCTACTCTTTGTATTAGCATCTTGTAGTTCGGTTAGAGTAAATGCAGATTATGATAAAAAAGCAAATTTTAATACCTACAAAACTTATGCTTATTTAAAAAGTAGCATTGACAAAGCTGAAATATCAGATTTGGATAAGAAAAGAATTCTTCGATCAATAGATGAGGAAATGAACGCAAAAGGTTTTTCTAAAAGTGAAAATCCAGATATGCTATTAAGTATATTTACAAAAGAAAGAGAACGTGTTGATGTTTACAACAATGTTGGTTTTGGATGGGGATGGAATCCATATTGGGGTATGAATTATTCTTCAGTTTCAAGAACTCCAGAAGGAACACTGTTTATTGATATTGTTGATGCAAAATCTAAAGAAATGGTTTGGCAAGGAGAAGGTTCTGGCTATTTAACAAAAGATACTCGAAAAAAAGATGAAAGAATTCATCAATTTGTATCTAAAATACTAGCTCAATATCCACCTGTTTCAAAATAATTTTCAATTTTATTAAAAAACATATCTATATATAAAAAAAATTATTAGATTTGTTCCCTGTTAAGCATTTTATGAAAAACACAATTGTCATTATTATCTCTATTATTATTCCAAAATTTGGATAGGAGATAGTATGCAATAAATATACACCAAAGCCTCCTATTTTTTAGGAGGCTTTTTTTATTTAGAAAAATGAACCATATAGCAACAGTTATTATTATCGTAATTATCGTCATTCGTAACACCCTACGAGTCAGGATTATATTACCTATAACTAATAAGTAAATTATAAAAAGCCTTTCTCGTAAAACAGTAAGGCTTTTTTTTATCTCATAACCTAAAAAAACACTAAATGATTTATAAAAAACGAGTCAGCCATTCTAAAAAAGACTAACCAAATAATTAATAACACACTGTTAAACATCATAATACAAAAAAGTTAAAACACTTAAAAAGAATAACTTAACAATGTTATTACTCTTTTAAATATTGTATAAAACGTACAAACTAGTCATTAATAAAAAACACATCAATATAAATTTACATTAATAAAAATACAACAATGAGTTCAAATACAAACCCATATTACAACGAAAACACCATTTTATATTATAATGGAAAATTTAAAAATGCCTCAAAAGTATCAACTGACTTATATGGTCAAACTTTACATTATGGATATGGCGTTTTTGAAGGAATTCGTGCCTATAAAACATCGTCAGGAACAAAAATATTTAAAGCAAGAGAACATTATGAAAGACTAAAAAAATCATGTGAGTTAATTCAAATTCCTTTTCCTTATGACATAGAAGAACTAACTCAAAAAACATACGAATTATTAGCATTAAATCATTTTAGTGATGCATATATAAGACCAATTATCTATTGCGACCCAAACATGAGTTTAACAAAACCAAATGGAGTTAACATTATGATTTGCGCATGGGAATGGGGCGCTTACTTAGGAGATAATTTATTAAATATTTTCATCTCATCATATTGTAGACCGCATCCAAAATCTATAAAAATAGAAGCAAAAGTATGTGGTCATTACATTAACTCAATCTTAGCAACCTCAGAAGCTAAAAACAATGGATATGATGAAGCCTTATTATTAGATTCTGATGGATTCATTGCAGAAGGACCAGGAGCAAATCTATTCTTTGAAAAAGACGGAGAATTATACACTCCTCAATTAGGAAATATTTTACCTGGAATTACAAGAGCAACAATCATTGAATTATGTCAAGATTTAGGCATAAAATTAAATCAAGGATTATACAAACCCCATACGCTAAAAAATGCAGATGCTGCTTTCTATTGCGGAACTGCTGCGGAAGTTGTAGGAATCAAATCAATTAATAAACAAAATTTTCCACTAGAATGGAAAGATAGTTTAGGGAAAAAATTACAAACTGCATATAAAAATTTAGTACTAAAAAATGAATTAAGTACTCAAACCAATTAAAACATGGAGCTAAATAAACATAGTAAAACAGTTACACAAGATCCTACTCAACCTGCTGCTCAAGCTATGCTATATGGCATTGGTTTAACCGATAAACAATTAACACAACCTTTCATTGGAATTGCTTCAATGGGTTATGATGGTAACACTTGCAATATGCATTTAAATCATTTAGCAACTTATATAAAAGCGGAAATTAACTCCTCTGAAATGGTTGGATTAATATTTAACACTATTGGTATAAGTGATGGAATTACAAACGGAACAGACGGTATGCGATACTCACTTGTAAGTAGAGAAATAATAGCCGATAGTATAGAAAGCGTAGTAGACGGCCATTACTACGATGCTGTAATTGCAATTCCCGGTTGCGATAAGAATATGCCAGGTTCCATAATAGCAATGGGAAGATTAAATCGCCCTTCTATAATGGTATATGGAGGTACAATTGCACCAGGAAAATACCAAGGAAAAGATCTAAATATCGTATCAGCATTTGAAGCATTAGGAGAAAAAATAGCAGGAAAAATTTCTGAAGAAGATTTTAAAGGAATTATAAAAAATTCTTGCCCAGGAGCTGGAGCTTGTGGTGGAATGTACACTGCAAACACTATGGCAATTGCTATTGAAGCTCTTGGCATGAGTCTCCCCTATTCTAGTTCTAATCCTGCAATTTCTCATGAAAAAATCGAAGAATGTAAACAAGTCGCATCCTACATTAAACTATTATTAGAAAAGAATATCTGCCCAAAAGACATAATGACATTTAAAGCTTTTGAAAATGCAATAACCACACTAATTGCACTTGGAGGAAGCACTAATGCTGTTTTACACATAATCGCAATGGCAAAAAGTGTTGGAATAACCATAACCCAAGATGATTTTCAACGAATCAGTAATAAAACACCATTAATTGCAGATTTTAAACCTGGAGGCAATTACTTAATGCAAAATCTCCACGAAAAAGGAGGTGTACCAATGGTTTTGAAATATTTACTAGCTAAAAAAATGTTACATGGAGATTGCTTAACTGTTACTGGAAAAACAGTTGCCGAAAATTTAAAAAACATTATCGACATTGATTTTGAGGATCAAAATATCATTAAGCCAATTGAAAATCCAATAAAAAAAACAGGACATCTTCAAATCTTATATGGCAATCTCGCAAAAAATGGTTCTGTTGCTAAAATCACAGGAAAAGAAGGTGAAAAATTTTCTGGTCCTGCCAAGGTTTTTAATGGTGAAAAGGAGCTAATCAAAGGCATTGAAAATAAAATAATTAAAGCAGGTGATGTCATTGTTATTCGATATGTTGGTCCAAAAGGAGGCCCAGGAATGCCTGAAATGCTAAAACCAACTTCTGCAATAATTGGCGCAGGTTTAGGAAAAAGTGTAGCATTAATTACCGATGGTAGATTTAGCGGTGGTACTCATGGATTTGTCGTTGGACACATTTCACCTGAAGCTTATGACGGAGGCACAATAGCATTGGTCAAAGATGGAGATCATATAGAGATTAACGCTATTAATAACACTATTCACTTAGCTGTTACAGGTGAAGAACTTAAGAAAAGAAGAGAACAATTTAAGCAGCCAAAACCTAAAGTAACAAAAGGCGTATTATATAAATATCAAAAATTAGTAACCGATGCTTCAAAAGGCTGCATTACTGATGAATTTTAAAAAACAAAATCATGGAAACATTAGACAAAGAGTTAAAAGAAAATACAACAATAAAAACACATAATATTAGTGGTAGTTTAGCTGTAATTGATGCATTATTGTCTGAAAACGTCTCAACAATTTTTGGATATCCAGGTGGTGCTATTATGCCCATTTATGATGCACTCTATGATTTTAAAGAAAATTTAAATCACGTTTTAGTACGTCATGAACAAGGTGCTATTCATGCTGCACAAGGATTTGCCAGAGCAAGCGGAAAAACAGGAGTTGTTTTTGCAACGAGTGGTCCTGGTGCAACAAACCTTGTAACAGGTCTTGCTGATGCACAAATTGACTCTACTCCTTTAGTTTGTATAACCGGACAAGTATTTGCTCACCTATTAGGAACTGATGCCTTTCAAGAAACAGATATTATCAATATCACCACACCTATAACAAAATGGAACTATCAAGTTACAGATGCAAATGAAATTCCTGAAGTTTTAGCTAAAGCTTTTTACATTGCTAAATCTGGAAGACCCGGACCTGTTTTAATCGATATAACCAAAAATGCTCAGTTACAACTTTTCAATTATACAGGATATAAATCATGTAGTCATATAAGAAGCTATCGTCCTGAACCAATTATAAGAAATGAATACATTGAACAAGCAGCTAAAATAATAAACCAAGCTAAAAAACCAATGGTTGTTTTTGGTCAAGGTGTAATTTTAGGAAATGCCGAAAAAGAATTACTTGCTTTCATTGAAAAAGCAGGATTACCTAGTGCTTGGACAATCATGGGAATGAGTGCTATCCCTACAAATCATCCATTAGGAGTTGGTATGGTAGGAATGCATGGAAATTATGCGCCTAATTATTTAACTAACGAATGTGATGTTCTTATTGCTATTGGAATGCGATTCGATGATCGAGTTACAGGCCGATTAGACTTATATGCTAAGCAAGCTAAAATTATTCATTTGGATATAGATCCTGCCGAAATTGATAAAAATGTACAAACTACGGTTGCTATATGGGGAAATTGTAAAAAAACATTACCGCTTTTAACTCAATTAATTAATGTTAATACTCATTATGAATGGTTTAAAGAATTTGAAGAAAAGAAAGAAAAAGAGATAAACCAACTAATGAATAAAGAATTGGCTCCAGAAGCAGGCAAATTAACCATGGGAGAAGTTTTAAATGTTTTAAACGAGTTAACTAATGGTAAAGCTGTAATTGTAACAGATGTAGGACAACATCAAATGATTGCTTGTCGATATGCAAAACAAACGCAATCACGAAGCAATATTACAAGTGGAGGTTTAGGAACTATGGGATTTGCACTTCCGGCAGCAATTGGAGCAAAATATGGTGCTCCAGAAAGAGAAATTGTAGCAATTATGGGCGATGGCGGTGCGCAAATGAACATTCAAGAACTAGGAACAATTATGCAATTTAAAGCCAATGTTAAAATTGTAATTCTAAACAATAATTTCTTAGGAATGGTAAGACAATGGCAAGAATTATTTCATGAAAAACGATACTCTTTTACAGATATTCAAAGTCCAAATTTTGTTGCTGTTGCCAATGCTTATGGTATTAAAGGAAAACAGATTTCAGAACGAGAATCATTAAAAACTAGCTTAAAAGAAATGTTAAACCATCCTGAATCATATCTACTTGAAATTGCAGTAATACATGAAGATAATGTTTTTCCAATGGTTCCTCAAGGAAAAGGAGTAGCAGAAATAGTAATGACCAAAGAAGAAATATAGTAACAGGAAAATAAACTATTTAATCATGAAAAAAGAATATACATTAACCATATATACTGAAAACCATATAGGTCTTATCACTAAGATTTCCATATTATTTGCTAGAAGAAAAATAAATATTGAAAGTTTAAACACTTCACCTAGTGAAATAAAAAACATTTATCGCTTCACATTAGTCATTCTAGAAACAGAAGAAAAAATAAAAAACCTAGCTCGACAATTAGAAAAATTAATTGATGTTCTTAAAGTATATTATAACACAAATGAAGAGATTATTTGGCAACAAATGGCTCTATACAAAGTACCTACTTCTATAACTATGAAAGAAGTAAAAGTAGAACGTCTTTTAAGAGAATATGGAGCTCGAGCAATTGTAATTAGAGAAGATTATACTGTATTTGAAACAACCGGTCAGCAAGAAGAAATTGAAAAATTACTTAAAAAACTAAAAGAATATCAACTAATTGAATTTGTAAGAAGTTCAAGAATTGCCATTATCAAAGCAAGTGAAGGTATTCATAAAAAAGTTTTAGACATTGAAAAAAATGACCCTTCAAAACTACTTAGTAGAATTGATTTTACACATCGTGAAAAAATAACTTTCGAATTATAAAAGATAGCACATCTAAAATAAAAAATAAAAATGACAAATTATTTCAACTCGCTTCCACATCGTTTAAAAGTTCAAGAATTAGGAAAATGCGATTTTATGAACAGTACAGAATTTTCTAATGGAATTTCAAAGCTTCAAAATAAAAAAATAGTAATTATTGGATGTGGTGCACAAGGATTAGCACAAGGCCAAAACATGCGAGATAGCGGACTTCAAGTTGCTTATGCACTAAGACAAGAAGCTATTGACAACAAAAGAGCATCCTTTATTAATGCTACTGAAAATGGTTTTGAAGTAGGTACATTTGAAGATATGATTCCTACTGCTGATTTGGTTTCAAATTTAGCACCCGATAAACAACATACACAAGTAATCAATAAAGCAGTTCCACTAATGAAAAAAGGAGCTTGTCTATCTTATTCTCATGGCTTCAACATTGTAGAAGAAGGAATACAAATTCGTGAAGACATCACTGTAATCATGATTGCACCAAAATCTCCCGCATCAGAAGTACGTGCAGAATATTTACGAGGATTTGGAGTACCTACATTAATTGCTGTACACTCTGATAATAATCCAAATGGTGACGGTTTAGAACTTGCAAAAGCATATTGCGTAGCTACAGGAGGACATAAAGCAGGTGTTTTGCTTTCTTCATTTGTAGCAGAAGTAAAATCAGATTTAATGGGAGAACAAACCATCCTTTGTGGATTATTACAAACTGGATCTATTTTATCTTTCAATAAAATGATTGAAAAAGGAATCGAACCAAGTTATGCCTCAAAACTAGTACAATATGGTTGGGAAACCATTACAGAAGCGTTAAAAATAGGAGGAATTACAAATATGATGGATCGTTTGTCAAATCCTGCAAAAATTGAGGCTTTTAAACTAGCTGAAGAATTAAAAGAAATCATGGCTCCTTTATTCAACAAACACATGGATGATATTTTATCGGGGGAATTTTCGAAAAACATGATGAAAGATTGGGCTGAAGGCGATAAAAATCTACTAACATGGAGAGAAGCAACCGGACAAACTGATTTTGAAAAAACAACAGCAAGCGATGTAAAAATTAGCGAACAAGAATATTTTGACAAAACAACATTAATGGTTGCATTTGTAAAAGCAGGTGTAGAACTAGCCTATGAAACTATGACACTTTCTGGTATTAAAAACGAATCGGCTTATTATGAATCTTTACATGAAGTTCCATTAATTGCAAATACTATTGCTCGTAAAAAATTATATGAAATGAATCGTGTAATATCAGACACCGCAGAATATGGTTGCTATTTATTTGATCATGCTTGCAAGCCTCTTTTATCCAACTTTATGAAAAAAATAGACACAAATCTTATTGGAAAAAACTTCAATGATACAGCAAATCAAAATGTAGACAATTTCGAGCTTGTAAAAATTAATGCCAATATTAGAAATCATTCTATTGAAATTTGTGGAGCTCAACTCCGTGAAGCCATGACTGAAATGAAAAAAATTGTGCTTAATTAATTTACAGAAAATGAAATTATTACAAGAAATAATAATAGCTAAAACACAATTTAATGGAGTAGTATTCCCTACTCCATTAAAACCTAACAGAAATTTATCTGATGCTTTTGAAGCTAATATACTTTTAAAACGAGAGGATTTACAAGTAGTTCGTTCATATAAAATAAGAGGAGCATATAATAAAATAAGCTCCTTAAACGAACAAGAAAAAAAACAAGGAATAGTTTGCGCAAGCGCAGGTAATCATGCACAAGGAGTTGCCTATTCCTGTAACCTTTTACAAATAAAAGGTAAAATATTTATGCCCAAAACAACTCCAAAACAAAAGATTAAACAAGTACAACTTTTCGGTAAAGAATATATTGAAATTGAACTTTTTGGAGACACTTTTGACGATGCTAATGAAACAGCTATTAAAGAAGCCTTCACACTTAAAAAAACATTCATTCATCCTTTCGATGATTTAAAAGTAATTGCAGGTCAAGGCACTGTTGGTCTTGAAATATTAGACGATTATAAAGAACATATTGATTATATTTTTATTCCCATAGGAGGAGGTGGATTAGCTTCCGGACTTTCAACTGTTTTTAAAGAATTAAGTCCTACTACAAAAATTATAGGTGTAGAACCAGCAGGAGCTCCATCTATGAAAACTTCAATTGAAAAAGGAATAAACACACGCTTAAAATCTATAGATAAATTTGTAGATGGTGCTGCTGTAAAACAAGTAGGTCAAAACAACTTTACCATTTGTCAAAAAAATCTTGACGATATTATTTTAGTTCCTGAAGGAAAAGTTTGCTCCACTATATTACAATTATATAATGAAGAAGCTATGGTTGTGGAACCTGCTGGAGCATTAACTATTGCTGCACTTGATTTTTACAAAGACAAAATAAAAGGTAAAAATGTAGTTTGCATTGTTAGCGGCAGTAATAATGACATAGAACGTACTGCTGAAATAAAAGAACGTTCCCTTTTATACGAAGGTCTAAAACACTATTTTATGATTCAGTTTCCACAACGACCTGGAGCTTTAAAAGAATTTGTAAATTATATTTTAGGCGATGATGATGATATCACTTATTTTCAATTCAAACAAAAAAACAGCAGAGAATCAGGACCTGTAATTGTAGGTTTAGAACTAAAAAATAAAACAGATATTTCACCCATTCAAATTAAAATGAAAGAAAAAGGATTTAACTTTCATTATCTTAATGAAAAAGAAGATTTATTTGCACAATTAATAGATTAAAAAGCGAAAGAAGCCATTTGAAACAAGAATATTAATCATTTAGTAATATTAAAACTCCTACATAATTTGTAAATTTGCGTCCGTTTTCCTTTAACGATAAAATCAAATGACAATAATTAAAAAAATTATAATTGGAGTTTTTATATTAATAACCAATTTAGGCTTCTCCCAATGTTTTGAAATTGAAAGCATACTTGTAGATGCCTGTGATTCAGGAAGCAATGAAGGATTCAATGAAATGGTTCGAATAAAAACAGGAGATAATCTACTAAGTACAAATAATTTAGATATTGACTGGCCTTCTAACTCATGGAAAGGTATTATACAAAACGCTACAACAGCTTCTAAAGTTGCCCAATTAAACACAGACATTGCTGCTGCGGGTGGATGTGGACAAATACTTGAACCAAATGGTGGTGTAATTCCGCCTAATTCTACTGTAATTATTGTTACTAGTTTTAATTTGAATACTATTTTGAATTCATTTGGAGCTTTAACAACTGATATTTACATGATATTCCAAAATAATACAAATACTACTTCTGGTCATTTTGCAAACTACAATACAAATCCAGGAACAAGAAGTTTGAGCATCGATTTTGGTGGTGGTTGCAGTGATACTGTAACTTATCAACGAGCAAACTTAACTAACATATATGGTACGTATGGAGGTACTACAGCCGAAAACAATGGAGCTACTGTAAATTTTACACCATCAGGAACTCCTAGCTATGTTAACAATGGTTGTACAGCACCTATTCCTCCTTTTACTGTTGATGCTGGAAATGCAACGCTTACTGTGTGTCCAGGAGAAACCATTAATTTATCAGGAAATGCTCAAGGACACGAAAGTGTATTATGGACAGCTTCATCTGGTGTTTTTTCAAGTCCAAATACACTACCTACAAATTATACTGTTCCAAATACTGCTGTTACAGGAAGCACAATTACAGTAACCTTAACAGCTACAAATACATGTGGAGCATCTATTTCCGATGATATTACATTAACTGTTAGTGGTAGTACACTAACCTTAAACTCGGCAAACAACAATCAAACTATATGTTCAGGAGATAATATTGCTTCTATTGAATATACTTTTGGTGGTGGTGCAACAAGCGTAGATGTTACAGGATTACCTGCTGGAGTGACCGCTACAACAACGGGAAACACTGTTACCATTAACGGAAATCCTACAACCGATTTTAATTATACCATAAGTACTGTTGGTGGTTGTGGAACAGCAACACTAAATGGAAATATCATTGTAAATTCAAATGCAACATTAACATTACTATCTGATAACAATGACCAAACCGTTTGTGTAGGTAATACTATCGATCCTATTGAATATACTTTTGAAAATGGAGCAACAAGTGTAAACGTTACAGGATTACCTGCTGGAGTAACCGCTACAACAACAGGAAACACTGTTACTATTAGCGGAAATTCAACAAACAGCTTTAATTATACCATAAGCACTGTTGGTGGTTGTGGAACAACAACACTAAATGGAAATATTACTATAGAGCCAAACGCTACTTTAGTTTTAAACTCAGCAAACAACAATCAAACTATATGTTCAGGAGATAATATTGCTTCTATTGAATATACTTTTGGTGGTGGCGCAACAAGCGTAGATGTTACAGGATTACCTGCTGGAGTGACTGCTACAACAACAGGAAACACTGTTACCATTAGCGGAAATCCTACAACCGATTTTAATTATAACATAAGTACTGTTGGTGGTTGTCAACCTATATCCCTTAGTGGAACTATCGTTGTAAATCCAAATGCAACATTAACTTTATTATCTGATAACAATGACCAAACCGTTTGTGTAGGTAATACTATCGATCCTATTGAATATACTTTTGGTAATGGAGCAACAAGTGTAAACGTTACAGGATTACCTGCTGGAGTAACCGCTACAACAACAGGAAACGCTGTTACTATTAGCGGAAATTCAGCAAACAGCTTTAATTATACCATAAACACTGTTGGTGGTTGTGGAACAACAACACTAAATGGAAATATTACTATAGAACCAAATGCTACTTTAGTTTTAAACTCAGCAAACAACAATCAAACTATATGTTCAGGAGATAATATTGCCTCTATTGAATATACTTTTGGTGGTGGAGCAACAAGCGTAGATGTTACAGGATTACCTGCTGGAATGACCGCTACAACAACAGGAAACACTGTTACCATTAGCGGAAATCCTACAACCGATTTTAATTATAACATAAGCACTGCTGGTGGTTGTCAACCTATATCTCTTAGTGGAACTATCATTGTAAATTCAAATGCAACATTAACTTTATTATCTGATAACAATGACCAAACCGTTTGTGTAGGTAATACTATCGATCCTATTGAATATACTTTTGGTAATGGAGCAACAAGTGTAAACGTTACAGGATTACCTGCTGGAGTAACCGCTACAACAACAGGAAACGCTGTTACTATTAGCGGAAATTCAGCAAACAGCTTTAATTATACCATAAGCACTGTTGGTGGTTGTGGAACAGCAACACTAAATGGAAACATTACTATAGAGCCAAACGCTACTTTAATTTTAAACTCGGCAAACAACAATCAAACTATATGTTCAGGAGATAATATTGCTTCTATTGAATATACTTTTGGTGGTGGCGCAACAAGCGCAAATGTTACAGGATTACCTGCTGGAGTGACCGCTACAACAACAGGAAACACTGTTACCATTAACGGAAATCCTACAACCAATTTTAATTATACCATAAGCACTGTTGGTGGTTGTCAACCTATATCTCTTAGTGGAACTATCGTTGCAAATCCGTTACCTGAACCTATTTTAAAAGACGGAACTATTTGTATTACTAATAGCTCTCAAGTATATCAACCTTACACATTAGACACGGAATTACCAACTACAGGTTATAGTTTTGAATGGTACAAAGATGGTTTATTAATTTCAGGAGCAAATGAGCCAATATATGTAGCTAATGCAATCGGACTATATTCCGTTATTGTTACTAACACAACTACGCTATGTTCTTCTGAAGAAGTATTTGCAACAGTAAGCTCATCACATCAATTAGATGCTTTTACAACTATTTTAACAGATGCTTTTTCTGACAACACCACTATTACAGTACTTATAAATGGAAATTCTGAAACTTACCTATATCAATTAGATGAAGGCGCTTTTCAAGAATCAAATATTTTCACCAACGTAAGTGCGGGAGAACATACTATTACAGTTACAGATACAGCAGGCTGTACTTACATAACTCAAACAATATTAGTAATTGACTACCCTAAGTTCTTCACTCCAAATGGAGATGGATATAACGACACATGGAACATTGTAGGTTTAAATCAATCAAATGCTAAACTATATATCTTTGATAGATATGGAAAATTAATCAAACAACTAAGTACTTCAGAAACCAGTAAAGGTTGGGATGGAACATATAATGGACATCAACTTCCTTCAACAGATTACTGGTTCTCTTTAGATTATTTAGAAAATGGCAATCAAAAACAATTTAAAGCTCACTTTTCTTTAAAACGATAAAAGTTCCCATCTTCGTTACCTCAACGAAACAATAATGACTCCATTTATTTTGTCAAAACAAGAAGGTTGAAATTCTTTTTTCAACCTTCTTGTTTTTAATATATCATAATATAACCGAATAGTTATACCTTTGTACAAAATCTTTTATACGCTATGGCAACAGGTAAAAAAATACTTTTTAAAATTCTTAAAATTTCTGGAATTTCAATAGCTATTACACTATTATTACTTATCGTTTTACCTATAATTTTTGCTGATACTATTACTGAAAAAGTAAAAACATTAGCAAACGAAAGTTTAGAAGGAGAATTAAATTTTGATGATTCAAACTTATCTTTTTTTAAACATTTCCCTTCTTTAACCTTAACTTTAAACGAATTTAATTTAAATGGTTCTGCTCCTTTTAAAGAACAATCACTTGTAGCAGCTAAAGAAATAGGTTTTGGTATTGATATTCCTAGCTTACTTTTTGGAAGTGAAACTAAAATTGATGAAATCTATTTAAACGAAGCTACCATTAACATACAAGTAAATACAAAAGGAGAAGCAAATTATAATATTTATAAATCGAGCGACACCATAAAATCGAACGATGAATCTTCAGCATCACTTCAACTTAAAGACATACAAATTAATAGAAGTCATCTTATTTATGATGATGCCTCTGCTAAAATACATATTGAAGGTAAAGGATTCAACTATAAAGGAAAAGGAAATTTATTAGAATCTAACTTTAGTTTAAAAACTACAGCAAAAATTGACAGCTTAAGCTTTGCTTATGACAAAAATGAATACCTGAAAAACAAAAAAGTACAAGCCGATTTAATTACTCGAATTAACACAAACTCACTGGCTTTTGTTTTTGAAAAAAACGATTTGATTATTAACAAATTACCTGTAGAATTTAGTGGTTTTTTCAACTTTCTAGCGAATGGATATGAAATGGACTTTAAACTGAAAACTGAAAACAGTAATTTAGAAGATTTATTTACAGCTTTACCTTCAGAATATGTTACTTGGATGAATCAAACACAAATGAAAGGTAAAACAGATGCTTATTTTACTTTGAAAGGAAAATATATTGCTTCAACCAATGAAAATCCAAATGCAAATTTCAATATTAAAGTACGAGATGGCTATGTTAAACATCAAAAAGGACCTTATCCTGTTAAAGATATATACCTAAATCTTGATACTAAATTACCTAGCTTAGACATCAATCAGTTAAAAATTCAATTAGATTCTTTGTATTTTAATGTAAACGAAAACAAACTAAGTGCTATTTTAAAATCAGATGGCTTTGGGCAACGCATGCAAATTGATACAAAAATAAAATCTAATCTCGATTTAAATTTTCTTTCCAATGCACTTCAAATTCCTAACCTTAAAATTGCGGGGAAACTAGATAGTGATATTGTAGCAAAAGGTAATTATGACAAAATAGCACATACTTTCCCTATAACTAAAGGAAAAT
Organism: Flavobacterium sediminilitoris; assembly: GCF_023008245.1. NCBI lineage: Bacteria > Pseudomonadati > Bacteroidota > Flavobacteriia > Flavobacteriales > Flavobacteriaceae > Flavobacterium > Flavobacterium sediminilitoris. Next base: position 1,990,672 of record NZ_CP090145.1, on the reverse strand, counting down.
TTGCTTTAACAAATGGTTCCATACAAACAGCATACTATCCAAAACCTATTGAAAACATTAATATACAAGCTCAATTAAATTGTCCTACTGTTGCTTTTAAAGATGCGACTTTTACATTAACTCCTGCTACTTTTACTTTTGAAAATGAACCTTTCAACATGTCTGCTTCTTTCAAAAATTTTGATGATATTGAATACGATATTAAAGCAAATGGAATTTTAAACCTCGCTCCTATTTATAAAGTTTTTTCCCAAAAAGGATTAGATCTAAACGGAATGATTAAAGCAAATGTTTCGCTAAGTGGAAAACAAAGTGATGCTACAAATGGAAACATTAAAAACTTAAAAAATAGCGGAACACTTGAGCTTGAAAATATTGTAACAACAAGTGACTATTTAGCAAAACCCTTTCTTATTGAAAAAGGTCTTTTTACATTCAATCAAGATAAAATGAACTTTTCTAATTTTAATGGAAAGTATGGACAATCAGATATTACCATGAATGGTTATGTTTTAAATGTAATTAATTTTATTTTATCCGAAAAGGAAACCATAAAAGGAACATTTGATTTAGCTTCTCAATATTTAAACATTAACGAATTTATTCCAGCAACAACTCAAAAAACAGAAGATGATACTGTTATTACAACTCCTAGTGTTATTGAGGTGCCGACAAATTTAGATGTCGTAATTCAAACTCGTGCTCAAAAAACACAATATGACGACATTGTTATAACTAATTTAAATGGACTTATTGCTTTACAAAAAGGAACAATAACACTCTCAAATGGTACACTTGGAATTGTAGGTGCGACTGCAAAAATGAAAGGAACTTATCGAAATGAAGGAAAAGAAAAAGCTTATTTTGATTATACTATAAAAGCTAATGATTTTGATATTAAAAGAGCGTACAATGAAATTAAACTTTTTAGAGAGATAGCTACTGCTGCTGAAAATGCGGAAGGAATAATCTCTTTAGACTATACCATAAAAGGAATACTTAATAAAAATATGGAACCTGTTTTCCCTTCATTAGAAGGAAATGGAATACTTTCAGTAAAAAAAGTAAAAATGAAAGGATTTAAAATAATGAATGTTGTTTCACAAAAAACAAATAATCCCGACATTAAAGACCCAGATGTAAGTGAAGTTGATATAAAATCAACCATTAAGAACAATTTACTTACTGTAGAGCGTTTCAAATTTAAAGTATCTGGTTTTCGTTTACGGTTTGGAGGACAGACTAGTTTAGATGGAAAACTCAATTTAAAAATGAGATTAGGATTACCTCCTCTTGGACTTATTGGTATTCCTATTAAAGTAACAGGAACACAAGACAATCCTAAAATTCAATTAGGCAAAAAATCGGAAGATTTAGAAGAAACCATTTATGAAGATGGTGTAACACCACTTACAACTCCTACTGATTCTATAGGAATAACAAAACCTAATGTCATAATAGATTCTACTGCTGTTATTGTTCCAGTAATCCAAAATGATAGTATTAAACAAAATATATTGCCATTGGAAAAAGAAAACGATAGCATTAAACAAAACACACTACCACTAAAAAAAGAAAGCGATAGTGTTCCTAAAAAAAAGATTAATTTACCCTATTAAAGAGGATTAATTTTTATATAACACACTAAAAAACGTTCTAAAGCTTATGTTCTAGAACGTTTTTATTTTATTTAGTTATCCTTTATATTACTATACAACAAGCTACCCCGTTTCACTATAAACATATTAAATCCATTACCTAATTTATCAGTACAATATAATTTTAATATTCCAGTTTAAAAAATAATTACAAACACCACTTAATTACTCCATTAACATATAAATCTATAAAAACTCTTTCTTTACATTTAAAATCATAAAAAAATAATCGAATAATTACTGAAAAAACTACCGATTGTGCAGCAATGATTTTGACATCAAAATGATTTTGAAATTCTAAAATCATGTTTTTTTCTTTTTACAATCAGATTCGTTATCAATTTCCTAAAAAATTAGTTTTAAAATTTCATTATTAATTAATATTAATAGTTATTTTTACGCTTTATTAACTAAATAACATTATTTTTTAAAATGAAAAAAACTACTTTAATGTGTTTCATACTATTGACGCTATGGTGTCAATCTTATGCTCAATTTACCGAAAACTTTGATACCAGTACTAATTTACCTACAGGCTGGTCTGTTATTAACCAAGGTGGATCAAATGAATGGAACATCACTAATATTGGTACTGGTGCGCATTCAGGAACAAACGTTGCTAGAATCGTATTTAACACAACAGCTCATGATGATTACTTGATTAGTCCTGCTATTGCTGTAACAGCAGGTTTAAATGACAGAATTTCATTTTATATTAAATCATTGAGTTCTACATTTTTAGAACCATACGAAGTATTATTATCTACCACTACAAATACTAGTGATTCTGATTTTTCTATTACCTTACAAGCAAGTGAAATTGCAAGTAATAGCTGGACAAAAAAAGAGTTTGATTTAACAGCTTATGATGGCCAAACTATTTACATTGCTATTAGAGCTACTGGAACAGATAAATACCATCTTGCTGTTGACGATTTTGTAAATGATACTCCTCCTACTTGCCTTCAACCAACAAATTTAACAGCTTCTGCTATGACAACTACAGCTGCAATATTAAGTTGGGTAGAAGCAGGATCTGCTTCATTATACAATGTTGAAGTTGTTAGTTCTGGATCTACACCTACAGGAACAGCAACAGATTCGGGTGTTACTAATTCATTTAACAAAACAGGATTAAATTCATCTACATCTTATGATTACTATGTACAAGCTGATTGTGGTGGTGGTGATTTAAGTTACTGGAGTGGCCCGTATACTTTTGCTACTGAGTGTGATTACTTTGGAAGTTTCACTGAAGGTTTTGAGTCTTATGCTACTAATAGCGCTCCACAATGTTGGTCTTTTAATTTAAACGGTTCAAATGGATATGCTTATGTTAGTTCTTCAAATACTCATACAGGATCAAGAGCTTTACGATCTGGAAATAGTGGTTCTACAACAGCTACACATTATATAGTATCTCCTTTGCTTACAGATATGCAAAACGGGACACATCGTTTAAAATTTTATGTAGAAGGAAGCTCTTCTAATATTGCAACAGTAGGTAGAATGGGAGACCCAAATGATCCTAATACATTTACACCTATTGCCACTATTCCTTTAACAACTACGCACGCATTGCAAACTGTTAATTTTAACACTGTATCTGCTGATGAATATTTTGCTATAAAAGTAGAATATTCTTCTAGTTATAATTATATTTCAATTGATGATGTAGTTTGGGAAGCAATTCCATCATGTCCTGAGCCATTGGCATTAACAGCAACTAATGTTACTGCATTTACAGCCGATCTAGGTTGGACTGACGGTGGAACAGCTACTACATGGAACATTGAGTGGGGAACAACTGGATTTACTCAAGGGACTGGAACTATGATTACTGGAACCACTACTAACCCTCATCCATTATCAGGATTATCTTCTGATACTTCTTACGAATTTTATGTACAAGCCGATTGTGGTGGTGGCGATACAAGTGCTTGGTTTGGGCCTTTATCTTTCACTACTTTAATTTCATGTCCTGCACCTTCTGCTTTAACAGCTTCTGCTATGACAACTACAGCTGCAATATTAAGTTGGGTAGAAGCAGGATCTGCTTCATTATACAATGTTGAAGTTGTTAGTTCTGGATCTACACCTACAGGAACAGCAACAGATTCGGGTGTTACTAATTCATTTAATAAAACAGGATTAAATCCATCTACATCTTATGACTACTATGTACAAGCTGATTGTGGTGGTGGTGATTTAAGTAGCTGGAGTGGCCCATATACTTTTGCTACTGAGTGTGATTACTTTGGAAGTTTCACTGAAGGTTTTGAGTCTTATGCTACTAGTAGCGCTCCACAATGTTGGTCTTTTAATTTAAACGGTTCAAGTGGATATGCTTATGTTAGTTCTTCAGATACTCATACAGGATCAAGAGCTTTACGATCTGGAAATAGTGGTTCTACAACAGCTACACATTATATAGTATCTCCTTTACTTACAGACATGCAAAATGGGACACATCAGTTAAGATTTTATGTAGAAGGAAGCTCTTCTAATATTGCAACAGTAGGTAGAATGGGAGACCCAAATGACCCTAATACATTTACACCTATTACCACTATTCCTTTAACAACTACACATACATTGCAAACTGTTAATTTTAACACTGTATCTGCTGATGAACATTTTGCTATAAAGGTAGAATATTCTTCTAGTTATAATTATATTTCAATTGATGATGTAGTTTGGGAAGCAATTCCATCATGTCCTGAGCCATTGGCATTAACAGCAACTAATGTTACTGAATCTACAGCCGATCTAGGTTGGACTGACGGTGGAACAGCTACTACATGGAACATTGAGTGGGGAACAACTGGATTTGCTCAAGGGACTGGAACTATGATTACTGGAACTACTACTAACCCTCATCCACTATCAGGATTATCTTCTGATACTTCTTACGAATTTTATGTACAAGCCGATTGTGGTGGTGGTGATTTAAGTAGCTGGAGTGGTCCATTTACATTCTACACAGGACATTGTATTCCTTCAGGGACAAGTTCATCTACCTATATTGATACTTTTACCACTACTAATGGTGCTGTTAATATAGATCACGCTTCTTCTGGTTTTTCAACAGGAAATTATGACGACATGTACAATACTATGAGTGTAAGTCAGGGTCCTGGAGCAACTGTAGATTTTAGCGTAGCAATAGTATCTGGTACTGTTGGTTGTGCTATATGGATAGACTGGAATAACGATTTAATATTTGACACAACTGAAGTAGCTTATAGCACCACTGGCTATGGTAATGGTCCTTTCACAGGTACTATAACAGTTCCTTCTGGAGTTGCTGATGGTGATTATAGAATGCGTGTAATGATTGACTTCAATGATTCTAATCCTGGAGACGACACTGCTTGTTCATTCTCGTCTGGACGAGGAGAAGTTGAAGATTATAAATTTACTGTTGACGCTTCTTTATCTACTGCTAATTTTGATATTGCTAATTTTGTAGCTTATCCAAATCCAGTTAAAGATGTATTAAATCTATCATATACTTCAGCTATAACATCTGTACAAGTACTTAATTTATTAGGACAAGAAGTTATAACTAAAAAAATTGGAAATACTGCAACACAAATAGATATGTCTGATTTAACATCAGGTGCTTACATTATTAATGTAACCGTTGACAATGTTGTAAAATCAATAAAGGTTATTAAACAATAATCTTAACTCTTCTAATTATTTAAAAGCCTTGTCATTAAATTGACAAGGCTTTTTCTATGACTAATTTTAAACAACTATAATCTATTTCTTCATACTTTTAACTCATTGGGTGCAATTATCAAAGACCTCAGTTCGAGTGATTTTTATATAATGAAATGGAGTAAATTCTCGATACGCTTCATATTCGAAATGATGTGCATCCAGAATCTCTATAATGAATTTAATATTTTTAATATGCTTCTCACTTTAACTGACAAAAAAAGCTTATCAAAAACTAATTACACCCAACAGGTTATTTTTTATTATAATACAATTCCTTTATAGTTTCTTCAAAAAACTTGTGTCGTTTTTTTTTATTTTTTTGTTTTGACACACTTTCTGTGACAATCTTAAAAAATTATTTCACTTTGTCACAAAAAACGTGGCATTCTATTTTTTTTAAACAAAATGCCACAACTGATAATAAACATTAAAAATATAGCAAAATATACCAATCAAAAGCAAGTCAGCTTTTTACAAATAATAGAGAAGACTAACAAAATTTTTACAAGCTATTTGTTTTCTAGCAAGAATATTATACAAAGTAGAAGTACATGATTTACATTTTCTAAAAAACACAAAACAACAGTGTGTTGCTTGCCAAAATCAATTGGATTTATTTCAGAGTGTTAAAGTAAAATTAGAAACTCCAATGAGGATTAATAAAAAAAACAATAAACGCCAACCTTATATTTTCAGAAAATCACAAAAAAGAATTGAAACATTTTTTCTTAATTATGTGACCAATTCATAATCAGAAAAAATTATACCAAAACTCTTCAAGATTTTAAAATCAGAATTTTAGCAAAAACAACAACTTTAACATTGATTCAATATGTCAACAAATTTATACTTGATAGACCTATAAATAATATTAAAAACCAAATAATTCAATTATGCCCAACGGGTTAACTATATACTCATCATTCTTTAACAAGGTCGTAATAAATAGCATTTCAAAAAATCGAATTCTAATTCATTTCAAGCATATACTAATTATAGTCCTTTTAAAAATATATATTTTTTACATTTACTGTATCTTGCTTAATCAAAAAACACACTATGTCCCAAAAATTACTTTTTGCCTTTCTTTTGTTTTCTTATGCTCTTACTGCTCAAAACTGTGTAGAAAGCATTACTTGTTCAGACGATACCGTATCTGTAGTACTTTCAGATGGGACTATTTATAATTGGGGAAAAAATGATTACGGTCAATTAGGTATTGGCACTGTAACAAGTGAAGATAGCCCCGTTCTATTTAGCACACAATCTGATTGGAATATACTGACTTATGGACGTTTACATTCCGCTGGATTAAAAAATAATGGCACAATATGGACTTGGGGTAATAATGATTTAGGTCAATTAGGTAATGGCACTAACACTACCAATAACGCACCAACACAACTAGGAAATGAAAACAATTGGACGGCTATTTCAGCAGGAAATTTACATTCAATAGCCTTAAAAGATGACGGAACCCTTTGGGGATGGGGAAATAATCAAGCTAATGAACTACTTGATTTTTCTATTTATCCAGCCACATTTACAACACCCGTTCAAATCAGTACAGATACCGATTGGGATAAAATATATGCTGGTTATTTTAGGACATTTGGTATCAAAAACGATGGTACTTTGTGGGGAAGAGGCAACAATTCCTATGGCTCTGTTGGAACTACAATGCAAGGTTTTATTAATGAATTTACCCAAGTAGGTTCAGATTCTGATTGGGTTAAAGTATCTGGAGCACGTTCACAGCATACTTTAGCCTTAAAAAGTAATGGTTCTCTTTGGGCTTGGGGAAATAATGAAAATGGCAGATTAGGAGATGGAACCATTACAAATCGTCCAATACCTACACAAATAGGAAATAGTCAATGGAAAGATATTGTAGCTGGTAATTATCATTCGTTAGGAATAAAAACAGATGGCACTTTATGGCATTGGGGTTCCTATGGCTGGATAGAAGGACAACTATTAATCCCAAATAATTTTTCTCCTGTTCAGGTAGGCACTGATATGGATTGGAAAAGTATTGCCGCAGGATATTCAATTTCTTTTGCAATTAAAGAAGACAACACTCTATGGGGCTGGGGATTTAATACCCTAGGCTGGTTAGGAAATGGTTCAACTGTTTCCACTGCAAATCCAGTATTGATTATTGATTGTATTAATTTATCTATTCCAAATTTTGAAAATAATGCCATTTCCATTTACCCAAATCCTACTGAAAATCATTTAAATTGGTCTGGAAATATAACCGAAGGATCCTCATATGAAATAATAAATACAATAGGTCAAAAAGTGATAACTGGAACAATCGATTCAAACAAAAAAGCAATTAATGTTGCTACTATTCCTACTGGAATGTATGTTTTAATGATACAAACTAAAGAAGGTAATTTATATCAACAGAAATTTTTAAAGAAATAAAAAAACAGTTCTTAAGCCAGAATCACATTAAGAATCCCTTATTTTTAAAATCTCAATCAATTATCACATATTTAACAAAAATGTTCGTTTTCATTAGAAAAAATCAAGCTAAAATTTCGTAATTTTACAATCAAATAATTCATGTAAAATATGGAAACCCATTTTGAAAGCAACCCTTTAATAGACAAACTGCCTAAACATTTAAAACAATTTATAAAACCACAAGATTATAAGGATTATACACCTATTAATCAAGCGGTGTGGCGTTATGTGATGCGTAAAAATGTGGAATATCTTTCAAAAGTAGCACATGAATCGTATTTGGAAGGTTTACAAAAAACAGGTTTGGAAATAGAAAACATTCCAAACATGTATGGCATGAACCGTATTTTAAAAGAAATAGGTTGGGCTGCTGTAGCTGTGGATGGTTTTATTCCTCCGAATGCCTTTATGGAATTTCAAGCGTATAATGTATTAGTAATTGCTTCTGATATTCGTCAACTCGAACATATAGAATATACTCCTGCTCCAGATATTATTCATGAAGGTGCTGGACATGCTCCTATTATTGCTAATCCAGAATATGCAGAATACTTACGACGCTTTGGCGAAATAGGTTCTAAAGCTATTTCATCTTCACATGATTATGAAATGTATGAAGCAGTTCGATTACTTTCTATTTTAAAGGAAGCAGAAGGAACTCCTGAAACCGATATAAAAGCAGCAGAAGACCGAGTAGATTATTTACAAAACAATATAGGACCATTATCAGAAATGGCTCGTATTCGAAACTTACATTGGTGGACTGTTGAATATGGTTTAATAGGAACAGTTGATAATCCTAAAATATATGGTGCAGGCCTACTTTCTTCTATTGGAGAAAGCACATGGTGTATGACAGATAATGTAAAAAAGATTCCTTACGATATTTCAGCCGCAGATCAAAGTTTTGATATTACAAAACCACAACCACAATTATATGTAACACCTAGTTTTTCACATTTGAATTTGGTTTTAGAAGAATTTGCAAATAAAATGGCAGTACGCACTGGTGGATTATCGGGAATTAAAAAATTAATCGATTCAAATTCTATTGGAACAGTAGAATTAAGCACAGGGTTACAAATTTCAGGTGTGTTTTCAAATGTAATTGAACATGAAGGTAAACCTGTTTATGTACAAACTACAGGGAACACAGCACTTTCATATAGAGAAAAAGAATTAGTGGGTCATGGAACTGAATATCATGCAGAAGGTTTTGGTAGCCCAATAGGGATGCTAAAAGGTATTAACCTAGCTATTGAGGACATGAGTCCTAGAGATTTAAGGGCTTATGATATCTACGAAACAGAGAAAGTAATTTTAGAGTTTGAAGGAAACATTGTAGTTTCGGGTGAAATTATTACAGGTACACGCAATTTACGTGGTGAAATTTTATTAATAAAATTAAAAAACTGTACTGTTTCTCATAACGGAACTATTTTATTTGAACCAGAATGGGGTATTTATGATATGGCTATAGGAAAAGAAGTAATTTCTGCTTTTAGTGGGCCAGCAGATGTAAATAGCTTTGACATGATTACACACGTTCCATCTTCTACTACTATAAAATCTAAATCATCAGTTGAAAGACAAGAATTAGAAAATCTATATAAAAACGTAAGAGATTTAAGAGAAGGTAAAAATGCTACAAAAACTATTGAAAATATATTTGAAATAGTAGCTAGAAATCATAAAAATGACTGGTTATTAAGCGTAGAAATTGCCGAATTAGCCAAAAAAGAAAACAATATTGATTTCTTAAATAAAGTAGTGAATCATTTAGCTATTGTGAAACAAAATAGACCCGAAATAGGTCATTTAATTGATAATGGTTTAGAACTTTTTTTAGAATCAGCAACAGCTTAAAGTAACTATTGTTACAAATATGTTTACATATACCATTTATATTTGTTGCATTAAATAGTTAATTATGGGAATTTTAGATATATTAGGATTAGGAAACTCATCAAATGAGATAAAAGAGTTTATTGCAAAAGATGCCATTATTTTAGATGTAAGAACAACTGAAGAGTTTGTTGACGGACATATTGATGGCTCTAAAAATATTGCACTACAAGTTTTACATGACCATATAACCGAGATTAAAGAATGGAACAAACCAATTATTGCTTGTTGTAAATCTGGAATGCGAAGCGGTCAAGCCACTTCCATTTTAAAAAAACATGGCATTGATTGTATTAATGGTGGCGGCTGGGAAAGTTTACAAAGTAAATTATAGAACGATAATTTTTAATTTTACCACATATTTTAATCGATAAAAAGATCTAGTATGTGGTTTTTTTATGAAATAAAAACAAGAAAATATTTCAACTATAATTTTAAATCACTCTCTGATTCAATAACATCTCCTTTATATTGTAATGTCCAACCCATAGAATTTGTTAATACTAGCATTTTTGCCAATTCAGACAACAAACGATTTTTAGCATTCGTTTTCAAAGTCGATTTGTCAATTTTTTTAGCTAGATTTTCTCTTGCTATTTTATTAATTTTATTATAATCTTCTCCTGTAAATTCATTAAAAGTACTTGATTCAGTATTGTAATATTTTATATCCGGACTAATTTTTATTTCTTCTTTTGGGACATTGGTAATCGTTAAAATTTTATTTTTGGCATCAATATCATATGTTACTTTGCTTAAATCAAAACCTACCGTTACATCTGCATTGATTACTACTAAAGCCTTTTTATCAAAAGTTAAACCAGGAATATACGTTTCTTTTCGGTCTTTATAAGTTAATACCTCAGCAAAATGACCTTCTGTTACCACAAGTTTACCTACGTTTTTAATTTGTGTTTGAATAAGATTTGTATCATATTCTATTGAAGAAGTCTCTGTTGTACTCGTAAAATATTTGTATCCAAAAAATAATACTAACCCTATTAAAATGAGTACAACCCATTTTCTTATTTCAGACAAACGATTAAATAAGCTCATAAACAGATATTTTTTAAAATTGAATAAACGAAAATTTCGCTTGCAAATTACTAATTTTCCTTTGTGTATTTTCTATAAACTTCAAATGACTTGAAGAATTAGGATTGAAAGGTCTATGTGATAATGCTTTTTGAATTGTTTCAACCTCATCCATAGTTAGAAATGCTATTTCTGAAACTACTGTTTCTTTGAATCGTTGCCAAATATAATCGATAGCTACTTGGTTAGGATGTAACATATCTTCAGCATAAAAACGATAATCACGTAACTCATCCATCACAATTTCGTAGGAAGGAAAGTAGTTAGTATTTCGTTTTAAGTGTTCAGTATTCAGCAAATTATGTATTGCACTAATTAAATGCGCTTTACTAACATTGTTTTCAACAAAACCATCTTTAATATGTCGCACTGGTGAAACGGTAAAAATGAAACTACAATTCGGATTCACAGAAGCAACTAAAAACACAATATTTTTCAAACTTTTTTCTATTTCATCAATAGATAACAATTGCTTTAAAAATTGTTTTTGAGGAACTTTATGGCAATTGGCAACAATTTCTTTCGTTTCATTATATTGATATACCCAAGAAGTTCCTAGAGTAATAATACAATGTGTCGCTTGCTTAAGCTGCACATTAGTATCATCAATTAATGCATTTAATTGTTTTAAAAAAAAATCTTTATTGGGATTAGACAGTTCAGAATGCACTTCATAGCAATGCCATAAATCATTATGAAAAAAAATATCTTTTTCTTTAAAATAATCTTTCTGAATACTTCTTACGATTACCTTTTCTAACGATATTGGATTAAAAATAATGCCAAAAGGATTTACAGTATTTTGAAATTTATAATAATCGATTTTTTTTCCTATGTTTTCTACAAAACAAGAACCTAAAGCAATAATCTTTGATTGATAATTGATTTGGGTTTTATTTTGTAAAATGGGAATTCGAGTACGAAATTGCATACAAGGTAATTTTCATCAAAAATAACAATAAAAAAGAAACCCAAAACACTTGGTCTTGGGTTTCTTACTGTTTGTTTTCTTTAAAATATTAATAAAGCAATTGATAAGAAGCTACATCTCCTGATTGTTGAGTTTCAACAACTGTTATTGGGTAACCATTCGCATTATAAGTATATACATTTGTAGTAATATAAGTATTGGTAGTTCCTCCAGAAGTATTTTCAACAACTTCAGTTTCTTTAACTACATTATTCTTTGAAGACCTTGGTTCATCAAACAACTTATCAAGTCCAACAACATTCATAAATGGATTTTTCTTATCATCATACAAATATGTTGTTGTTATAGTTGAATAGGTACTAATCTCCTCTCTCTTAATAACATTATTATTGGCAAAAAATAATTTCCCATTATTAATTGTGCTCGTTGCATTCGTTGCTATCACTATAGCGTACTTAGTAAAAGAAACTGTACCATCAGAGTTGTAAGTATAGTCAGTTCTTTCTTTTTGAGAACTACCTGTTGAAATTTCTTCCATAGAAACTAATTTCCCATTATTATAAAAATAATTCGTAGTAAATTCTAAAGACGCACCGTCAAACTCTTCTATTTTTGTTAATAAATCTCCTGTATAAGTATATAAGAGTTTTGAACCGTCATTAGAAATATTACTCACAAGTTTATTACCATCATAAGTCCAATCATAAGTCTCTGTATTTCCTCCTTCAGTAAGGATTGTTTTTTTTAAAAGAATGTTTTCAGCTTCATCTACTACAGAATCATCATCTTTTGAACATGATGTAAAAACCAACGCAATTGCGCTTACTAGTGTTAAAATTTTTTTCATTTTTGTGTTTATTTTTTTACAAATAAAGTAAAAAATAAATAGTTACAACAAATTATTCTTTGTAAATAGAACATATTACTACATTACTTTATAGCTCCTCTTATTTTTAACATAATAATAATTATATTTGGAATAATGATTTTTATTTTTGACAGCCCAAAAAACAAGTATTTAAAAACACAAAATGGCAGAAATAATCACTACTCTACTTTTTTTAATTGCTGTAATTGATCCGCTAGGTTCTATTCCTGTTTATTTAGAAGCTACAAAAAATTTCGATAAAAGAGAAAAACAAAAAGTAGCCATTAGAGCTTCTTTAATTGCATTTTCTGTTTTACTTTTTTTTATTCTAATTGGGCAATTAATACTAGAAGGAATGGAAGTATCTCTCGATGCTTTTCAAATATCAGGTGGTGTTATCTTATTTTTATTTGCCTTAACGATGATTTTTGGAGATGGAAAACCAGAAACGGAGAAACATTTAATCAAAGATTATAAACATGTTACCATTTTCCCTGTAGCGATTCCTTCAATTGCTTCGCCTGGTGCTATAATGGCTGTTGTTTTAATGACTGATAATCATATTTATACGATACAACAACAAGCTATTACATCTCTATTGGTTTTAGTTGTCATAGGAATTACTATGTCATTACTTTTAGTGGCTAATTATGTACAGGAGAAAATAGGAGAATATGGAATAACTGTTATTAGTAAAATAATGGGATTAATTTTAGCTTCTTATGCTGTTCAAAGTATTTTAAGTGGACTAAAGGCTTTTTTTATGTTATAGGATAATAAATAATGAGCAAAGAAACTTTAAACTTATACTTTCATTCCTTATTTCCAATTGAAGATGATATTGTTCATCAAATTACTAGAAAATTTAAATCGTTTTCACTGAAAAAAAACGAACTTTTATTAGCTGAAAATAGAATTAACAATAAAACCTATTTCTTAGAAACAGGTTATGTTCGTTCCTACACATTTGACTCTAACGGAAATGAAATAACGACGAATCTTTTTACTGCTCCTTGCTTTGTTAATGATTTTCTTTCCTTTTTTAAAGAACAGCCTACCAAAGAGAATTATGAAACCTTAACCGATTGTACTTTTTGGCTAACCGATTTAGAAACAGTGCAAGAAAACTTTCACTCTATTCCTGAATTTAGAGAATTTAGCAGAATGCTTTTTGTTGTTAATTATTATAAACTACATGATAGAGTTTTAGAAATGGCAAAAGATACTGCTGAAGAACGTTATCTTAATTTATTAAAAAAACAACCTGCTATTTTTCAAAATGTTCCCCTAAAAATAATTGCTTCTTTCTTAGGCATTACCGATACTTCATTGAGCAGAATTAGAAAAAAAATTACTACACTTTAATTTCTTTTCATTTGACAAGTGACTGCAAAATATTTGTTTGGATATTTGCTGTAACTAATTTTTAAAACAATTCTAATGAATATAAAAAACATTACTATTATTGGTACTGGAGGCGTTGGTGGCTATTTCGGTTTTAAAATTAATGAAGCAAATACCAACTCACTTTTTCATATTACTTTTTTAGCTCGAAAAACAACTTATCAAGTCATAAAAAGGAAAGGCTTAACATTACTTTCTCCTGAACACAAAAACAATGTTACAAAACCTGATGCAATTATTGAGGATATTAGCGTAATAAAAAAACCTGATTTAATTCTAATATGTGTGAAAGAGTATGATTTAGAAAACGTTTGCAAACAATTACTTTCGGTTATCAACGAAAAAACAATTCTACTTCCCTTGATGAATGGAGCAGATATTTACGATCGTATTCGGAAAATTATAACTCACAACACCATTTTACCCGCTTGTGTTTATGTAGCTTCCCATATTAAAGAAAAAGGGATTATTGAACACAAAGGAATCACTGGAAAAATTGTACTAGGCAAAGACCCCAATTATCCTCATGAAGACATTCAATGGGTAATTTCTATATTAGAAAACAGTGGAGCCATCATCGATTTCCAAGAAGATGCATTCCCAGCCATTTGGACAAAATTTATGTTTATCGCTAGTTTCGGATTAGTCACTGCTCGCTACAATCAACCTATAGGTAATGTTTGTGAAAACGAAGTATTAAGACAAAGAGCTACAGAAATAATGCAAGAAATTGAAAAAATTGCTAAAATGAAAAACATCCCTTTAGCTAATGATGTTATAGCAGCTACTTTTGTAAAAGCTAAAACATTCCCACCTTCTACGCCTACTTCACTTCAATTGGATGTGAACACAAACAAAGAAAATAACGAACTCAATTTGTTCGCTGGTGCCATTATTAACTATGGTAAAACATATAATATAAACACCCAGCATACACAAACTATTTATAATGAAATTATAGAGAAGTTATAAATTTCACTAATTCATTTTAACAAATAAATTTAAGTTTCCTCAACTCCATCAACAAGAAGAAAAGATATAATCACCTTTTAATTACCTTATTTGTTTAAAGAAAAATCTAAGAATGATTAGTATTCAAGAATTAAACATTGTTATTTTAACTTTCTTACCAAAATAGCAATAAAATAATATTTTATTGCTATAAAAAAACCACTTTGATTGCTCAAAATGGTTTTTTAGTTTTTTAAGAATATAGGCTACAATTTCTTATTTCACAAAATCAACTGCTTTTTCCAAAGCTTCTGCAATTCCATTTACATTTTTACCTCCAGCAGTTGCAAAGAAAGGCTGTCCTCCTCCTCCTCCTTGAATGTATTTTCCTAATTCGCGAACTACCTGACCTGCATTTAAACCTTTATTTGCTACTAATTCTTTAGAAATATAGCAAGTTAACATAGGCTTATCTTCATTTGCTGTAGCTAAAACTAAGAATAAATTGATTTCATTATTTCCTAATTCATAAGCTAAATCTTTTGCTCCATTAGCATCTAAATCAACTTGTGTAGCTAAGAATTTAACTCCATTTATTTCTTGAATTTGTGCTTCTAATTCTCCTTTTAAGCCTTTTGCTTTATCTTTCAACAATTGCTCCACTTGTTTTTTTAATTTTGTATTTTCATCTTGCAATGAACCTACTGCTTTTAAAACATCTTGCGGATTTTTCAACACTTCTTTAACTTCTCCTAATAAATTGTTTTGTTCCATTAAATGGTTTTTAGCAAAATCATTTGAAATAGCTTCAATTCTTCTTATACCTGCTGCTACTGCACTTTCAGATGTTATCATAAAATGCCAAATATCGGAAGTATTTTGCACGTGAATACCTCCACAAAGCTCCATACTTTTACCAAATTTAATTGCTCTTACCGTATCGCCATATTTTTCCCCAAACAATGCCATTGCTCCTTCATCTACTGCTTGTTGAAATGGAATATTTCTTCGCTCAATTAATGGCAATTGATCTTGAATTCTTGCATTTACAAAATCTTCAACAGCTTCTAATTCTTCTGCTGTTACTTTAGTAAAATGAGAAAAATCAAAACGTAAATATTTATTACTTACTAATGATCCTTTTTGCTCTACATGTGTTCCTAAAATGGTACGTAATGCCTGATGTAATAGATGAGTTGCTGTATGGTTACTCGATACATTTTTTCTGAAATTATTATCAACTACTGCATTGTATATAGCATCTAATTTTCGAGGTAATGTTTTAGTAAAATGAATAATTACATTGTTTTCTTTTTTTGTATCCTCAATATATACTACTTCTCCATTTGCTCCTTCAATATATCCTCTATCTCCTATTTGCCCTCCTCCTTCAGGATAAAAAGGGGTTAAATTGAAAACCAATTGGTACATTTCTCCTAATTTTTGGTTTTCTACTTTTCTATATCGTGTTATTTTTACATTAGTTGTAGTTGTATCGTATCCAACAAATTCTTCTACATCATCATCATATAACACTTCCCAGTCTCCTGTTTTTACTTTTGAAGCAGCTCTAGAACGATCTTTTTGCTTTTGAAGTTCTACATCAAATTCTTTTTCATTTAATGTATAGCCTTTTTCTCTAAGAATAAGCGCTGTTAAATCTATCGGAAAACCAAAGGTATCATATAGTTCAAATGCTTTTCTTCCTGAAACTTCAGTCCCTTTAGTAGTATTGATTACATTATCCAATAAGATTAAACCTTGATCTAGTGTTCTTAAGAAAGATGCTTCTTCTTCTTTGATTACATTCCTAACTAAATTGCGTTGTAATTGAATCTCTGGGAAAAATTCACCCATTTGATTGCTCAATATTTCCACTAATTTATAGATAAAAGGTTGTTTTGTGTCTAAAAATGTAAAACCATAACGAATAGCTCTTCGTAAAATTCTACGAATTACATAACCAGCTCCATTATTTGAAGGTAATTGTCCGTCAGCAATAGCAAATGCAACTGCACGAACGTGATCGACAATAACACGAATAGCTACATCTTGTTTTTCATTTGAACCATATTTTGTATTAGTAATGGTTTCAACTTCTCTAATAAGCGGTGTAAAAACATCAGTATCATAGTTTGATTGAACACCTTGCATAGCCATACATAAACGTTCAAATCCCATTCCTGTATCTACGTGTTGTGCTGGTAATTTTTCTAAAGAACCATCTGCTTTACGGTTAAACTCCATAAATACATTGTTCCAAATTTCCACAACTTGAGGATGATCTTCATTTACTAACTCACGACCCGATTTTTTAGCTCTTTCCTCATTTGAACGCAAATCGATATGAATTTCAGAACATGGTCCGCATGGTCCTTGATCTCCCATTTCCCAGAAATTATCTTTTTTATTCCCTAAGATAATTCGATCTTCTGGCACATATTTTTTCCAAATATCAAATGCTTCTTGATCAAATGGTACATTTTCTGATGGGTTTCCTTCAAAAACAGAAACATATAAACGATCTTTATCTAGCTTTAAAACTTCGGTTAAAAATTCCCAAGCCCAATCTAATGCTTCTTTCTTAAAATAATCTCCAAAAGACCAATTTCCTAGCATTTCAAACATAGTATGATGATAAGTATCAAAACCTACGTCTTCCAAATCGTTATGCTTTCCAGAAACACGAAGACATTTTTGTGTATCGGCTATACGCTTACTTTTAGGGATTCCGTTTCCTAAAAAATATTCTTTGAATTGAGCCATTCCTGAGTTATTAAACATCAAGGTAGGATCATCTTTTAGCACAATAGGTGCAGAAGGAACAATTAAATGTCCTTTGCTTTCAAAGAATTGTAAGTACGCTTTTCTAATGTCTTGTGATTTCATTATTACTATTTATTTTTTTCTGATATGTTTTTTAAATTCTTGATAAGACTAATGGACTTTTTTTACTTATACTTATATATTCCAACTATTTCCGTTGTTTTTCTATTAACTTCATTTAATTTATTATGTCTCAAATTTATTTCTATATCAATTAGATTCATCTGTAAAAAATTAAATATTTAAGTTTTAAAGATAAAAAATAGATTTGAATGAAACATTTTTTAAATTTGTCCGTATAATCAATAAACACCATCCAGTTTGGTGCAAAAATAGTAATTTTAAAACATGTCTAAAGTAAAATATTATTACGATTCTGAAAATTTAGCATATAAACGTATTAAACCTCAACGTCGTAAAAAATTTGGTTATCTTTTTTTATTCTTACTATCGTCTGCATTATTTGGTTTTTTGTGTTTAATTCTATTGATAAACACTCCTTATTTTGAGACTCCAAAAGATAAGTTATTAACAAGTGAACTTGAGTACATGAAGCTTAATTATACACTTTTGAATAAGAAAATGGATTTAATGAGTGAAGGTATAAATGCTATAGGAGAGCGCGATAACAATATTTATCGTATTTATTTTAACACTACACCTATAAGTGAGGAAGAACGCAAGGCAGGATTTGGTGGCGTAAATAGATATAAATCATTAGAAGGCTATAACAATTCTGAATTAGTAATTAATACTACTAAACGAGTAGATCAATTAACAAAAGAGTTAGTTATTCAATCTAGATCACTTGATGAAATTGTAACTTTAGCAAAACAAAAAGAAAAATTATTAGCTGCAATCCCTGCAATTCAGCCTGTAAAAAATGAAGATTTAAAAAGAATGGCTTCTGGTTATGGTTATAGAAGTGACCCTTTTACAAAAATTAGAAAATTTCATTACGGAATGGATTTTACTTCTCCTTCTGGAACGCCTATATATGCAACTGGTGATGGTGTAGTATTAAAAGCAGATAATTCACTTTCTGGCTATGGAAATCATATAGAAATAAATCACGGATATGGTTATGTAACTTTGTATGCCCATTTAAGCAAATACAATTGTCGTCCTGGTCAAAAAGTAAAACGTGGTGACATTATAGGTTATGTAGGAAGCACAGGGCGAAGTGAAGCTCCTCACCTCCATTATGAAGTAATAAAGAATGGTGAAAAAGTAAATCCTATTAATTTTTATTATGGCAGTATTTCAGCCGAAGAATATGTAGCTATTTCAAAATTAGCAACTCAAGAAAATCAATCTTTAGACTAATGCATATTAATTTACCTGATAAATTATATTATAGTATTGGCGAACTTGCTGTCGCTTTTGATGTAAATGCATCTTTAATTCGTTTTTGGGAAAAAGAATTTGATATTTTAAAACCTAAAAAAAATGCAAAAGGAAATAGAAAATTCACACCCGAAGACGTGAAAAATTTACAATTAATTTTTCACTTAGTAAAAGAAAGAGGTTTCACTCTGGAAGGAGCTAAAATACACCTTAAAGAAGGTCAAAAGAAAACCTTAGACAAATTTGAAATTATTAGAAAATTAGAATCAATAAGAACACAATTATTAAATATTAAAAATCAACTTTAAAAACAACAATTATGAAAAAATTCTTACCGTGGATAATTATTGGAGTATTAGTTATAATTGGATATAGCTACTTCAAAGGAATAAATAACACAGCCGTAAAACTAAACCAAAACATTCAGGAATCTTGGGGAAATGTTGAAACGTCTTATCAAAGAAGAAATGATTTAATTGGAAATCTTGTTAAAACAGTAAAAGGAGCTGCTGATTTTGAAAAATCGACATTAGAAGCAGTAGTAAATGCTAGAGCTAAAGCAACAGCAACTACAATAGACCCAACAAACATTACACCTGAGCAATTAGATGCTTTTAATCAAGCACAAGGTGGATTAAATTCTGCTCTTTCTCGTTTATTAGTTACTGTTGAAAAATATCCTGATTTAAAAGCGAATCAAAATTTCTTAAAATTACAAGATGAACTATCTAGTACAGAAAATCAAATTCTAACAGCTAGAACTCGTTTTAATGAAGCTGTAAAACCATATAACAATCATGTTACTGTTTTCCCAAACAATATTTTTGCAGGATGGTTTGGCTTTAAAGAGAAAGCATATTTCAAAGCTGTTGAAGGTGCTGAAAAACCAGTAGATGTTGAATTTGATTTTGGTAAATAATGTCTAAAACAGAAGATTTCTTAACAGTAAGCGAAGAACAAGAAATTGTTCAAGCTATTGTTGAAGCAGAAAAAGACACTTCAGGAGAAATTCGTGTACATATAGAAGAACATTCAGAAAAGCCTCCGCTCGAAAGAGCTCAGGAGGTTTTTTTTACTCTTAACATGCAAAATACCAAAGATAGAAATGGTGTTCTTTTTTACGTAGGAGTTGCAGACAAGCACTTTGCCATAATAGGTGATGAAGGAATTAATAAAGTTGTAGATGCTAATTTTTGGAACTCTACTAAAGATATTGTAATTGACAACTTTAAAAACAAAAACAATAAAGACGGTTTAGTAAATGGCATTAGAGAAGCGGGAAAACGTTTAAAAGAGTTTTTTCCTTACCAATCTGATGATATTGATGAACTGTCAAATGAAATATCAAAAGGATAATGGCAAACTTAATTTTTAAAATAATGAAATTTTTGTTGGTTCTTACCACATTACTTTTACATTATATAGGATTTTCACAATTTGATATTCCAAAAAAGCCTACTTTCCAAACCTCTATATACGATTATGCAGATCTTTTAAATGAATCTGAAGAAAAATCACTAGAAAACAAATTAGTAACCTATTCTGATTCTACAACTACACAAATTGTTATTATTACTGTTGAAAGTTTAAAAGGAGATGATATTGGTATTTTAACACCTAGATGGGCACAAGAATGGGGAATTGGCCAAGCTGATACCGATAATGGAATTCTAATTTTACTTTCAAAAAATGATCGAAAAATATGGATTTCTCCTGGTTATGGATTAGAGCATAAATTAACTGCTGGTATAAATGGAGAGCTAATAAGAAATGTAATCCTTCCTGAATTTAAAGCAGGTAGTTATTACAATGGTTTAGACAAAGGAACAACAGCTATTTTTGATGTTATAAAAGGAACTTATAAAGGAGAGAGAAAAGGAAATAAAAGTAAAGGAAGTGGTTTACCTATTTTTATTTTTATCTTATTCTTTATTATCCTAATTATACTGATTTCTAAAAACAAAAACAACCGTGGTAACAATGGCGGATCTGGAAGAACTGGAGGTGTCGATTTAATGGACATTATCATATTAAGCAGTCTTGGTCGCGGTAACGGTGGAGGAAGTTTTGGTGGTGGTTCATCTGGAGGCGGATTTGGTGGTGGTGGCTTCGGTGGTGGATTTGGAGGAGGAGGCTTCTCTGGTGGAGGAGCTGGCGGAAGTTGGTAATTCTTATCTTATAATAATACTAAAACAATATAACTTAAAAAAAGATGAACAATTATGTTCATCTTTTTTATTTTCACAATACCTATTTTAACATTAAAAAACAAAAACACTCTATATAAAGAATATCTTTCTATATTCAAAAAAGAAAAATCATCAAAATAGTTCCCAATACTTATAGAGAACTTTGTGTGATTTTAATCTCTTAACAACTAACCATTAGAAACTACAGCAAAACATTTAAAAAAATGTAGAGAATCATAAAATAAATCATTCTATTTAATCCATCATGAAATGAGTTTTCTTCTTATCTTTTCCTCCAAATTTTTCTAGTTT
The DNA here is from genome assembly GCF_023008245.1 of Flavobacterium sediminilitoris. Taxonomy (NCBI): domain Bacteria; kingdom Pseudomonadati; phylum Bacteroidota; class Flavobacteriia; order Flavobacteriales; family Flavobacteriaceae; genus Flavobacterium; species Flavobacterium sediminilitoris. The sequence continues at coordinate 1,968,982 of NZ_CP090145.1, read as the reverse complement.
ATACGTTAAAGAAAACATTACATATTGTTGTAAAACTGTATTTTCTGTATCTGTAATAGCAGTAGGAGTAATTGTTCGGGTTGCATTTACATTCTGATTTAATAAATCATATACTTTTACTTTTGCTAGTAATTGATCTTTAAAGAAATTATATCCTAAACTAGCATTCCATAAATAAAAATCTTTTTGGAAACCATCTGCTATATTAGAATTATATGTATATCCAAAATCATTTCCTAGAACAATGTTTTTTGGCCAATATGTTGTGGCTTCAATTTTAAAAATATGTCTGTAGTTATTTGAATTATCAATCACATAGTTCTTAAATGAAGTAGTATTATAACTGTATTTATATGTAGGCGAAATGGTTATAAGATCTTCTATTGAATATGAAAAGCTAGCTCTTGGATTTAATTGTATTCCTCTAGCTTCATACAATGCTGCATTTGTTAATCCTTGATTTAGATTATAGTTCATCCCTATTCCTAAACCATATTTTATGGTTCTCTTTTCTTTCTTATAAGATTTATTTAAATTAAATCCTGTGTAAAAATTATAAGTCTGATCTATATTTTGATAAGTTGTATTTGCTTTAAAATCGTTATCATAAACTGTTGAACTTACTATTTGATTTTTGTTTAAACTTCCTCCAAAATAACTATAAAAACCAGAACGTGTAGCATAATCATAATTGTTATAGTTTATATAAATATTATAATTTTCTGATGGCTTTAAAAAAGCGTTTCCTATAACTGTGTTTAAAGGATTTGATAAGTCTTCAAAAGGTAATAATTGTCGAGCTGAAGGCAAAGTAGCTTCGTACGAATAATAACTATAAAATGACTTAGATTTTCCTAATTTATAACTTAAATATCCGTTTAAGCTTGGGTACATATAATTATTTTTAACTTCTGTTTTAACCCCTAAATAATTCGATTGATTATTGTAATTTAAAAAATCAGTTCCTAATCGAATACTCCCTCTAAGCTTACTTGTTTTTAGTTGTATTCCTACTGATGTGTTAAAAGTATTATTTCTTGAATCTATATTATTTGACAATATATCATTAAACTGAGAATACTCATTTGTGAATGAGTCAAAGTCGAATGTATTTGTGCTATTATATAATTTAACTGTTTCAAATGAAGTTTCAAATAAAAGTGATAACGAATCTGAAATAGGTTCTGTATATCCTATTTTTGTTGAATATGTATCTTGTTTATCTATGTCAAATCTATTTTGATTTCTATTATCATTTGGATTTCCTGATTGGTAAAATATGGTATTTGTAAGTGTGTTTAAATCAGTATCATTCTTAGTATTTTGATTTCTAAATGATAGACTTATTCCTCTTCCCTTTTTTTGAAATTTCTTATATAGATATAAACTATTTTCAAACTTTATACTTTCGTCTTCTTTAACATTTGAACTATTGTTTTCATTCAACAAATTGTTTGATTCGTCTAATGATGTTGCATTACTGGTAAATTTATTTATTGATTTATTTTTGGAAAATGCAGGCGTAACATATAATGTAGTTGTGGAATCTATCTTAATCTCAAAATCAAGATTAATGGCATTTCCTGTTACATCTGTTTTAGAATCTGATTCAGAATTTGTACTTGTATTTCCTGTAGGAAGCAAGTTTGTTCTACTTGTTCTGTTTTTATTTTCTGTAATGGCATTTGTAAAATAATAGCTCCCATTTGGATCTATTTTTTTATTCATCCATTCATCTGAAAAATTAACACCAATCATATTTGATTTAGTAATTCCAGTATTGCCTCCAAACTGCATTCCATTTATACCAAAACTTCCATTATCATTTACCCAAATAGAACTATTACGTCCACCTCCCATATTGTCAAAAATTTCATCCATTGAAAACCCAATAGAATTGATATTATTTGATGAACCTAAAATGCTGATTTTTTGAGTATCTTTAAAATAATTGAATAATAATCCAGATTCATATCTTTTATCAGATCCTGTACCAACTGTTGCTTTCCCAAACATCCCTTTGTTTTTATCTTCTTGAATGGTAAGATTTATGGTACTTGCATTTTCACTTGCTGCGGTTCCTGATAGTTCTTCTTCTTTTGTCTTAGTATCTGTTACTTGAACTTTATCTATTATTTCTGCCGGAAGATTTTGTGTTGCAATTTTACCATCTTTTCCAAAAAAAGGTTTACCGTTTACAAGTATATTATTAACCTCTTTTCCGTTTACAGTAATTTTCCCTTCTTCGTCTATTTCTACACCTGGTAATTGTTTTAAAAGCGCTTCAACATTAGCATCTGGTGTTACTTTAAATGATGAAGCGTTAAATTCTAATGTATCTGTTTTTATTACAATAGGTGGAATTTCTGATTGTACTACAACTTCATTTAATGAAGATACGTTTTCTTCTAAATAAAGATTTCCTAAATCATGGTCCTTTGATAATGTTTCAAATTGTTTTTTATATTCTTTATAGCCATTATAAGAGATTTTTAAAAAAACAGGATAATTGATTCCTTTTAATTTAAAATTAAAATTTCCGTTTTTATCAGAAATTGTATAATCCACTACTGTTGAATCACTTACTCTTGAAAAATAGATTGTTGCCGACTCTAGTGGTAATTTTAAACTTTCATCTAATAATTTTCCTGATACTGAAAAAGAATTTTGACTAAAACTAAAAAAAGAACATAACAATGCTAATGAGAAATAGCAAATTTTAAGCATAAAACAATATTTAGGTTAATTTATCTAATTAACTGCGAAATAAAGACTTTATTCCTAAAATAAGAAAAAACTCATAAAATTTAACTTTTTATTTTATATATATACTGATTTTCCTAATTTGATATTTTCAAAATGTGATTCGCTAATAGTTTCATCTGGTTTTAACAACATTTGAACAATTACATCTCCTATTTGCGATGTTGATGAAGGTGTTTCTTTGTTTATATCTACTGAAACAATATTTCTTTTTAATGTTTTATCTACAGCTATTCGAATTTGTTTCGCTTCATTATTTAATCCGAAATGTTCCAAAAGCATAGACGCGCTTAAAATGGAAGCAATAGGGTTTGCGATATTTTTTCCTGTTGCTTGTGGGTATGATCCATGAATAGGTTCAAACAAAGCAGTTCCGTTTCCTACTGAAGCAGATGCTAAAAGACCTATTGATCCTCCTATTACACTTCCTTCATCTGAAATGATATCGCCAAACATATTTTCAGTTAAAATAACATCAAACTGACTTGGATTTAAAATCATTTGCATAGCAGCATTATCTACAAATAAAAAATCTAAAGTTACATCTGAATATTCTCTTGAAATAGATGTAACAATTCTTCTCCATAATCTTGATGTTTCTAAGACATTAGCTTTATCAATTAGTGTTACTTTCTTTTTTCTAGTTTGCGCTGCTTTGAAAGCTAAATGTGTAATTCTTTCTATTTCTAACTTAGAATACTCACACAAATCGGAAGCAACTGTTCCATCTTCACTTATTTTTTTCTGTCCGAAATAAATTCCACCTGTTAATTCTCTATAAATAACCATGTCTGTTCCTTGAATAATTTCTCGTTTCAATGGAGATTTATCTAGCAATGAATCATAAGCATTAATTGGACGAATATTGGCAAACAACCCTAACTCTTTACGCAATTTCAATAATCCTTGTTCTGGTCTTACTTTAGCATCTGGATTATTGTCATATTTTGGATCACCAATGGCTCCAAATAAAACAGCATCACTCTCTCTACAAAGATTTAACGTTTTCTCGGGTAATGGATTCTCTGTTTCGTCTATTGCAATAGCACCAACTAAGGCTTCTTGAAACTCAAAATTATGTCCATATATTTCAGCTATTGTTTTTAACACTTTTATGGATTCTTGTGTTACTTCAGGTCCTATTCCATCACCTGATAAAACTGCTATTTTTAAATTCATATTTTCTCTGTTTTTAAATAATTGTGGTTGCTATTCTATTTTTTTCAAAAGTTTCAATCTTTTCTTTATTACTGATTAAGAAATCAATATCATCATAACCATTTATCATGCATAGTTTTTTATATGTATCGATTTCAAATGTCTCTTTCAAGGCTGTGTTTTCAACTTCTAAAGTTTGGGCTTCTAAATCAACAACTAATTTAATATCTGGAGTATTTTGTATTACTTCCAAAACATCTTTCAAAAACTCTGGAGAAACTTGTATAGGTAATAATCCATTATTTAACGCGTTTCCTTTAAATATATCTGCAAAATAACTCGATACAATTACTTTAAATCCGTAATCTGTTAATGCCCAAGCTGCATGTTCCCTACTACTTCCACAACCAAAATTATCTCCTGCTACTAGTATTTTTCCTGAATATTTTGGGTTATTCAAAACAAATGATGTTATCGATTGATTATTATCATTATATCTCCAATCTCTAAAAAGGTTATTTCCAAAACCTATTTTATTCGTCACTTTTAGAAACCGAGCAGGAATTATTTGATCTGTATCTATATTTTCAACTGGTAAAGGAACTGCTGTTGAATATAATTTTATAAACTTTTCCATTTAGTTTAAATATTGGGTTATATCAATAATTTTTCCTTCTACAGCAATTGCTGCTGCTAATAAAGGACTTGAAAGTAATGTTTTTGAGCCTTGTCCTTGCCTTCCTTCAAAATTTCTGTTTGACGTAGATACACAATATTCTCCTGCTGGAATTTTATCATCATTCATAGCTAAACATGCTGAACATCCTGGCTGGCGAATTTCAAAACCTGCTGTTTCAAAAATAGTTTTCAACCCTTCCTCTTCTATTTGTTTTGCCACTTGTTGTGAACCAGGAACTATTAAAGCGTTTACATTCTTTGCTTTTTGCTTTCCCTCAATATATTGTGCCGCAATCCTAAAATCTTCAATACGAGAGTTTGTACAACTTCCTATAAAGACATAATTAATAGGTTTATCTATTAAAGATTCTCCTTTTTTAAATCCCATATAGTCTAGCGCTTTTTGAAATGATACATCTTCTAAATCTGGAATAGTTTCATTTACTTTTATTCCCATTCCTGGATTTGTACCATACGTAATCATTGGAGCTATAGATTCTGCATTAAAGTGATATTCTTTATCAAAAATAGCATCTTCATCTGTAGGCAATGTTTTCCAATAAGAGATTTTTTCTTCTAATTCAATTCCTTTTGGTGCAAATTCTCGACCTCTTATGTAGTCAAAAGTAACCTCATCAGGAGCAATCATTCCGCCACGAGCTCCCATTTCGATGCTCATATTACAAACTGTCATTCTTCCTTCCATTGACATTTCTTCAAAGACGTTTCCTGCATATTCACAAAAATATCCTGTTCCAGAATTAGTCCCGATTTGTGATATAATATATAGAATAACATCTTTTGGTGTTACTCCTTTTCCTAATTTTCCATTTACATTGACACGTAAGCTTTTAGGCTTATTTAATAATAAACATTGACTTGCAAAAACCTGTGCTACTTGACTAGTACCTATTCCAAAAGCGATTGTTCCAAAAGCTCCATGAGTTGATGTATGACTGTCTCCGCAAACCATAGTCATTCCAGGTAATGTTATACCTAATTCTGGAGCTATAACATGAACTATTCCTTGATATTTATGACCTAATTCATAAAGTGTAATATTATTTTTCTTGCAATTTTTAGTTAATTGTTCTAATTGATTCTTAGACAGTTCATCTTTTATGGGTAAATGTTGATTTTTTGTAGGCACATTGTGATCTGCTGTAGCAACGATTTGATTAGGGCGAAAAACAGGAATTCCTCTCTCTTCTAACTCCTCAAATGCCTGAGGGCTTGTTACTTCATGAATTAAATGTTTATCTACATATAATATTTGTGGTCCATTTGGCACTTCACTAACTACATGACTATCCCAAACTTTATCAAACAAGGTTTTCTTTTTCATTTTTATTTATGCTAAAATTCCTATTTTACTAGTTTCAATAATAAAATGTACATCATCATCTATTACCTCTTTCTTCCTATCCGCTACTTTTAAAAACTCTCTGTATACCACATCTAGCTGAAGCTTAGTTAATTCATATCCTATTTTTTTTGCTCTATAAGCTAATGCTGCTCTTCCACTTCTCGCTGTTAAAATAATTGATGATTCATTTACTCCTACATCTGCTGGATTGATAATTTCATAGGTTTCTCTGTTTTTTATCACGCCATCTTGGTGAATTCCTGAACTATGAGCAAAGGCATTTGCTCCTACAATAGCTTTATTGGGCTGAACAATCATTCCCATACTATCTGAAACTAAGTGACTTATTTCGTTTAACAGTCTTGAGTTTATATGAGTATCTAGTCCTAATGTTGGATGTTGTCTTAGGATCATCACCACTTCTTCTAATGAAGTATTTCCTGCTCTTTCACCTATTCCGTTAATTGTGCATTCAACTTGCCTTGCTCCATTTATTACACCTGCAATAGAATTAGCTGTTGCTAATCCTAAATCGTTATGACAATGACAAGAAAGAATAGCTTTTTCAATGCCTACAACATTCTCACTTAGGTATTTCATTTTTGCGCCATATTCTTCTGGTAAACAATAACCCGTTGTATCTGGAATATTCAATACTGTAGCTCCTGCTTTAATCACTTCACTACATACTTCTGCTAAAAAATCATTATCTGTTCTTCCAGCATCTTCTGCATAGAATTCTACATCATCTACAAATGTTTTTGCATAAGTTACCGCATTTACTGCTCGTTCAATAATTTCTTCTTTTGAAGCATTAAACTTATACTTCATGTGAGAATCTGAAGTTCCAATTCCTGTATGAATTCTAGGGTTTTTAGCGTATTTTAATGCTTTTGCTGCTATTTCTATATCGTTTTTCACAGCTCTTGTGAGTGCACAAACTGTTGCATTTTTAACTATTTTAGCAATAGATTGAACAGATTCAAAATCGCCTGGACTGGAAACTGGAAATCCTGCTTCAATAACATCTACTCCTAATTCATCTAAATGCTGAGCAATAATCAATTTTTGCTCTTTATTTAATTTACAACCTGGAACTTGTTCTCCATCTCGCAAAGTAGTATCGAAAATTTGTACTTTCTGATTCTCCATAAAAAGAATTATTAAACTTAATTTTAATTTATGAATACAAATTTATACTTTGCTTCTTCTGAGAAGACTATTTAAAAATTCCTTTTACGGTATTAAAAGCAACTAAACAAAAAATAAATTATTGATTTTCAATTATATACATTTAAAAATTTTACAATGGCAAACGGATCTAAAGACAATCTTTTTATATTAATAAAGTCTCTTTCTAGGTCAGAAAAAAGACAATTTAAGCTTTATGCAAACAGGCTTGATGTAAATGAAAATGCGAAATTTTTATTATTATTTAATCTTCTAGATAAAATAGATGAATACAACGAAACTATTATATTAAAGAGTAAAATTGTCACTAAACTTCAATTATCAAACTTAAAAGCACATTTATATAAACAAATATTAATTAGTTTACGAATGAATCCGGTAAATCAAAATATCCGTATTCTAATAAGGGAACAACTTGATTTCGCTACTATTTTATATCATAAAGGGTTATATAAACAAAGTTTAAAAATTTTAGAAAAAGCCAAAATAATGGCACTTGAAAATGAAGAAAAAAATATTGCCTATGAAATTGTTGAATTAGAAAAAGTTATTGAATCTCAATATATAACAAGAAGTATAATAGGAAGAGCAGATGAATTAACCATTCAAGCAAAAGAATTGAGTCAACAGAATGTGATTACTAGTAAATTATCTAATTTATCACTGCAATTATATGGTATCATGCTAAAAAGTGGTTATGCGAAAAGCGATGCTGAAATGAAATTAATAACTGATTATTTTAATAATAGTTTACCAAAATATACCATTTCAGATTTAGGTTTTAGAGAGAAACTTTGGCTTTATAAAGCTCATTTATGGCATAGTTTTTTAATTCAAGATTTTTTATCTTGTTATAAGTACTCTAAAAAATGGATTGATTTATTTTATTCTAATTCTAAAATGATTTCTTTAAATCCGGTTTGGTATATTAAAGGAATTAATTATTTATTAGAGTGTTTATACTTGATAAAACACAAAACTTTTTTTAAAGAAACTTTAGAAAAATTTGAAGAAACCATCAATCATGAATCATTTCCTAAAAATGATAATATTAACATCTTAACTTTTTTATGTATTTATAATAGTAAGTTTAATTTACACTTTTTAGAAGGCAATTTTGAAGAAGGTTTATATTTGGTAAATGAGGTTTTAAAAGATCTGAAAAGCAAACAAGATAAAATTGATGAACATCATGTTATGGTTTTTTACTATAAAATTGCTTGTTTATATTTTGGAATAGGAAATAATTTAAAATGTATTGAATTTCTTCAAAAAATTATTGACAATCGAAATTTATCAATGAGAGAAGATTTGATGTGTTTTGCTAGGGTTTTAAATCTTGTTGCGCATTATGAAGCTTGTTTAGATTATAAATTAGAAATTCAATTAAAAAGTACTTATAAATTTTTAATAAAAATGAATGATCTTCATGAAGTTCAACGAGAAATGATTAAATTTCTAAAAGGATTAGGCTCCATTTATCCACATCAATTAAAAGGTGAGTTTAAAAAACTTCATACTTGTTTAAAACAATATGAAAATCATCCTTATGAAAGAAGAGCCTTCCTTTACTTAGATATTATATCATGGTTAGAAAGTAAGATTGACAACAAACCATTAATTAATATCATCAAAGAAAAAGCTGCAAATACTATTCGATAAACCTAAAATTCTTTTAATTAAGGTCGTTTAACCCTAAAAAAAGGGGGAATTCATCTTGAATTGTTTTTTAAATATTTCCAAAATTTGCACTGTGTACACAACAGAACAAATAATAAATAATTTAATTCAATTTTAAGATGAAAAATCTATTTACTAAAATTTTATTCCTCATTTGGGGAGTTACAAATGCGCAATGCATTACAAATGGAACTTTAAATAGTACTTGTCAAGGTGATGGATACAACTCCTCATCATGTGTTCAAGGTTGGCAAGCTAGTCATGGAAGCCCTAGTGTTTTTGGAACTGTAAATGCAAACACTTGGGCTTGGTTATGGTCTCACTCAAACATAGGTGAAGGAATTTTTACTAATTATAACTTTGTAGCTGGTAGAACGTATCAAATTTCCTTTAGAGTAAGGACAAGTACTAACGTTAGCAATCCAAATAACACAGTATTAAATTCTACTGCAAATGTAAGAGCTGTAAGTGGTTTAACAACAACTACATCAACAACTATTCCTGGAGCGCTAAGCGGAGGACAACTTGTATGGCAAAACACAATAGGCTCAAATATTAATAATTGGTCTACAGTAAATATTAGTTACACACCTTCTCAAAACAACACTCAACTTTGTTTCTATCCATTAATGACAGCCAATTCTGGTTCAAACGGAAGAGCACAAATTCAAATGGAAGTAGATGATATTACAATTACACCACCTGTAACTTCTGTATTTCACTTTGAAGATGCTAATAACAATATGAAAACAGATTTTTGTCTTGGGGAATCTATCTTTTTAGATGGAACAGCTTCGTTTGGTGAAAATCAATACTATTTAGATGTATGGAGAAGACCTATTGGTTCAACAGGCGCTTTTCAATGGCAAACTCAATTAGGAGGAAATGGTTGGACACAAGGGCAATTAGGCACTTTAAACTTAACCTCTATTTTTAATGGTCAAGGTTATTCTTTTGTGGCTGGATATGAATATCAAATAAAAGTAGCAACATCTTCTTCTCCTTGTGTAGGTTGGGTTCCTACTACTCATGAATTTAGAGTTTTAAATTCAGATGCTTCTTCTAACTTTACTTTTAATTCATTTTGCGCACCAGACGGAACGATTACTGTAACAGTAACAGCAAGTGATACATCTGCAGGTTTAAATCACTGGTGGGGATTAATTGAAACATCAATTCCAAATTCTACAACTGATCCTAACAGTTCACAAGTAGGTGCTACACAAAGTGGAAACACAACTACTTTTACAGGATTATCAAAAGACAAAAACTATTATATAAAACATGGTGTCTATAATAGTTGTGTTGCTTGGAGAGAATCTAGAACAGCACTACCGAAAACAGCTTCTTGGTCTGGTTATACAACTAATTTCACAATTAACGCATCAAATGTTGGAAATAATGTATCTGTCACAGCGATTGCTAATTCAAATCCTGTTTTTGTAAATCATCATTGGTCTATTTCATACGCTCCAAATGGGAATACATCAGGAAACAACCCTGTTCCAGGAAATCCTATTGTATGTTGTAACTCTTCTTCTGCTACATTTAATACAAACTTAATTATAAATGAATGGTATTATATTAAGCATGGCATTTGGAATGATTGTGCTGAATGGGGAGAAACAAGAAAAGCTTTTAGAATTGTTGTTCAAAAATTATCTACAAATGGAACACCTAATTATGTCGTAGAAACAAAAGATGTAAAAGAAGTTTCTATAGAAAATTTAAACAAGAAATCAGATAATACTATTATTGAACAACTTTCACCTAATCCTACTACAAAAGGGAGTACTTGCTCTTTTACAACAGACTCTAAAAATGTAGATGAAGTTATTATAATGGATTTATTAGGAAAAACAAGTTCAGTAAAATTTTCTATTAAAGATTCAAATACAATTACATTTTCATTAAACGATTCTTTTACAAAAGGAATTTATGTAATAAAAGTGGTTAAAAAAGATAATACTGTATCTACTAAAAAATTGATTATAGAATAATTACTTCTTATTAACTTTCAAAAATAAGAGCTGGCTAAATAGTCAGCTCTTATACTTTCATATAAAGACAATCCTATTAAAAAAAGGGTGTTTTTCCCCTTTTAAATAGGTCATTTCCATTGGTATTCTCTCATTAAAAGTCACAATATTTGTAATGTCAAACGAAAAAACTAAAATTCCAATAAAATGAAAAAAATAATCTTTACTTCAATCCTCTTTATTTTCTTTATAACAAGTAATTCCCAACAATTAACAAACGGAACCCTTAGTGGGACTTGTACCGGTAATGGCTTTAGTATACCTAGTTGTATTAAAGGTTGGTCTGCAAGTCATGGAACACCTACTGTCTTAGGAAATTTAGAAAATAATACTTGGGCATTATTAAGTGCATATAAGAATAAAAGTGAAGGAATATTTACAAATTATAACTTCATTGCTGGAAAAACATATTATATTTCTTTAAAAATGAAAACTTATTCAAATATTAAAGAATACGACAGAAAGAATAACAATATTATGGCAAACATAATTGCTACACATAAATTAGTGGCTTCATCTAATGAAAAAAAGCCTATAGCTTCTTCAAATAGTGAGATCATTTGGTCTAAAGCTATTACAAACGGGAAAGAAAATTGGGAAATTATAGAAATTGTTTTTAAACCTACAAAAAACAATACACAACTATGGTTTTTTCCTTCTATTAAAAACAACACTAAATTAAATGAAGAAATAAAAGCTCAAATGGAAATTGATAATATTGAGATTAAAACTAATGAAAATCAAGAAATAACTATTAATACTAATAATGATTTTATTTTTCCAAATCCGATTCATAAAGGACAAACACTTCGCTTTTTAACAAATACAAAAACCATTAATGAGATTGTATTATTTAACTTCACAGGAGAAAAGCAAAATATAAATTTCAACACTGATGATGAAAAAACGATAAGTTTCTTAATTGATGATACTATTAAAAAAGGAATTTACACTCTTAATATTACTAGAAAAGATAATACAACTAGTAGAAAAAAATTAATTATTGAATAACTTAATTATTTCCCAATAAAAGAAAGGGCTTCCAAATTTGGAAGCCCTTTCTTTTATTTTTGTCTAAAATAAATATCAATTGGTACACCTGAAAAATTATAATTTTCACGCAATTTATTTTCAATAAACCTTTTATATGGATCTTTTACATACTGAGGCAAATTAGCAAAAAACACAAATTGAGGTGTTGGAGTTGGTAATTGCATACAATATTTAATTTTAACATATTTCCCTTTTAGTGCAGGAGGAGGAGTCGCTTCAATAATTGGCAACATTAAATCATTAAATTTAGAAGTTGCAATACGTTGTTTTCTATTTTCATATACTTCAACTGCTGCTTCTAATGCTTTCAACAAACGTTGTTTTGTAAGTGCTGAAACAAATAAAATAGGAACATCTGTAAAAGGCTGTAATTCTTCACGAATTTTTCTTTCATAATCACGTGTAGACATAGTATCTTTTTCAATTAAATCCCATTTATTAACTAAGATAACAATTCCTTTTCTGTTTTTTTCAGCTAACCAAAATATACTTTGATCTTGCCCTTCAAATCCTCTTGTGGCATCTATCATTAAAATACAAACATCGCTATGTTCTATAGCTCTTACTGATCGCATTACAGAATAGAACTCTAAATCTTCTTTTACTTTTGCTTTTCTACGAATTCCAGCAGTATCAACTAATTTAAATTCAAACCCAAAACGATTATAAGTAGTATCAATAGCATCACGAGTTGTTCCTGCTATATCAGTTACTACAAAACGATCTTCACCTATTAAAGCATTTATAAATGATGATTTTCCAGCGTTTGGTCTTCCTACAACTGTGAATCTTGGTAATGGATTTTCTTCTTCTACTACTTCTGGCAATTCTGGTAAAACTCTGACTAACTCATCTAACAGCTCACCTGTTCCACTACCATTCATTCCTGCAATAGTAAAATATTCACCTAACCCTAATGAATAAAACTCTACAGCATCTTTCTCACGAGCTCCATTATCAACTTTATTTACTGCTAATATAATTGGTTTTGTTACTTTACGAAGTAACTTTGCTACTTCTGCATCCATTGGAGTTACACCTTCTTCAACATCAACGACAAAGATAATTGCATCTGCTTCATCTATTGCTAATTCAACTTGACGGCGAATTTCTCCTTCAAAAACGTCATCAGAACCTTTAATATAACCACCTGTATCAATTACAGAAAACTCTTTTCCATTCCACTCACTTTTTCCATAATTTCTATCACGAGTAACTCCACTTACAGAATCAACAATAGCATCTCTTCGTTTAATTAAACGATTGAAAAATGTTGATTTACCCACATTTGGTCTTCCTACTATGGCTACAATATTGTTCATATATTTATTTTTGAATGTGCAAAGATAATGATTAGAAATTATAAATTTGATGTTAGAATTATAAGTTTACATTATAACTCTGATAATTATTAGAAGTAGATGGTTATTTTTGATTTTAAAAAGATCGCTTGAAAATATTCTAAGAAATATTAGTTTAGAAAATATTTTTGTAATTTAGTATCATGGATTAATCCTATTAACATATTTATGGATAAGAGCCTTAAACTTCGTTTTCGTTTTTACAATGTAACTAATAAGTCTATCGATATCATTAAAAAAGAGTTTGAGGATTTAAAAACTACTATTGAACCTGACTTTAAGATTAAAATAATAGACAATCATATTTGGCTAAGTATTGGTGTTTTAAAACGAGAAAAACATTCTCCACAACTACATCTTGAACTTGAAGAAATGGAAGACGGAAACACTGCAATAACTGGACTATATGGTCCTGATCCTGTTTTATGGACTTTCTTTATGTTCTTACATTTTATTATTGCAGGTGTTTTTATTATTTTTTCTATAATAGCTTATTCCAAATGGAAATTAAACCAAAAATTTATTCTAGATATAACAATAATGACATCTATGATTATTTTATGGATTTTTCTTTATTTTTTCGCAAGATTAAATAGAAGAAAAGGGATTCCGCAAATGGAAAAGCTAAAAGTTTTAATGGAAAAAGTAATTACTCCTTAAAATTATTTTTGATTGTAGCCAAATCTACGTAATTGGTATGCACTACTTCTCCAGTCTTTATTCACTTTAACATAAGTTTCAAGAAAAATTTGTTTTCCAAAGAATTTCTCTAAATCTTCACGAGCTTGAATTCCTACTTTTTTCAAAGCTCCTCCTTTATGACCAATTATAATTCCTTTTTGAGTTTCTCTTTCTACCATTATTACAGCACGAATTCTAATAATGTTATCATCTTCTTTAAACTCTTCTGTTTCTATCTCAACTGCATAGGGAATCTCTTTATCATAATTCAATAAGATTTTTTCACGAATTGTTTCATTAACAAAAAAACGTTCTGGCTTATCTGTTAAAGTATCTTTTGGATAAAAAGGTGGTGAAACAGGCAACAAAGCTATTATTCTATCAAAAACACCTTGGACATTGAAATTTTCAAGTGCCGAGATAGGGAAAATTTCTGCATTCGGTACTTTTTCAGTCCACAATGCTACTTGTTCTTCTAATTGCTCTTGATTCGATTTATCAATTTTATTCAGTAATAGTAATACTGGAATCTTAGAATGAACTATTTTATTAAAAAAAGCTTCATCTTTAAGTTCCTTCTCTCCTATTTCAACCATATAGATTAACACATCTGCATCTTCAAATGCATTTTTCACAAACCCCATCATTGAACTTTGTAATTCATAAGCAGGTTTTATTATTCCAGGAGTATCAGATAATATCATTTGAAAATCATCTCCGTTCACAATTCCTAAGATTCTATGACGAGTTGTCTGTGCTTTACTTGTAATAATAGACAAACGCTCTCCTACTAATGCATTCATCAATGTAGATTTCCCAACATTTGGATTCCCGATAATATTTACAAATCCTGCTTTATGTTCCATGTGATAAAATTTATTTTACAAAGGTAGTCATATCAACTGAATAGAAGAAATTTTAAATTTTTATAGCCAAATATTTGTTTTTAAATATAATCGTTGTACTTTTGCACTCACAAATCGCGGGATAGAGCAGTAGGCAGCTCGTCGGGCTCATAACCCGAAGGTCACAGGTTCGAGTCCTGTTCCCGCTACTAAGAAACTCCAATTGAAAAATCGGAGTTTTTTTTATTTAAAAATATCTTCAACCCTACTCTTTTTGTGTTTTTAACAAAATTTAACGTATTATTAAAAGAACGAATAAATTTACAATTCATTTTTTTTTTATTATATATTATGTAATATAAATCTTAAATTTTTTAAATTTATGTTATAAAAAATTTCAAAACTAGATACTACATTAAACAGAGTAGAACAAAAAGCAATTCTTGGAGGAAATGGTCCAATTTGTCCAATAGAAGGAAACTATTGTCCTAATGATGCTGAAATTAGACCAATTAATTGTATTCCTTCAATTGCATTGTGTTGTCAAAACAACATTTGGGTTCCTTGCTATAATGTTTAGTTTATTTTTTTACTGCTCAATTAACCAAAAAAATTAAAATAAATATAAAGCTTCATATTTTTATGGAGCTTTTTTTATACAACATATCTATATTACTACTATTATTTATCATTTATTTCAACTAAACAACCATTATATATATTACTAAAAAACAAATACTTAATGTATTATTCAAAAATATTTAACCTCTTATTGTAACTTTTTTATAAAACTTAACGTACAATATATACAAACCATTCTTTAATTTTTTTTCAACACAAAAAATACTTAACCACTAGAAATTAATTTCTAAATCATACCAAAATCTCAATAAAAAAAACAAAATCAAATATAAGTTTGACATGCTTTATATTGTCCAAAATTAACCAATATCAAAATTTCAACTAACACATTTTAATACAATCATTTATTAACCAATTAATTTATTTTATATGCTAACATTTTTAGGCTTTTTATTTGTAATTTTTGCAATTACTTTAACTTTTATGTATCCTTATTTCCGTAAGAAACATGAAGAGTTAAGCAAGAATAATATGAAAATCCCTCCTCATTTAACCTTCTTAACAATATGGGATTTTAAGTTAAGAGCTAGCCTTTTCGGTTTTGGTGTATTCATGTTATTATTAAGCGAATCTGTTATTTTTGCAAAAGAAGGTCACCAATATTATATCTTAAGTCCTACTGGTGCTAGATCGACAATTATGTCTCCAGGTATTAAATTTATTGTCCCTTTTAGTAAAATTCAAGAATGGGAAAAATTTATTGACATAAAGTGCGTTGCTTTAGACAAAAAGGGGAACTATAAACAAGATGTAACAGGAATTGAAGGTGTAATTCCAAATGGAATTAATGTACGCTTTATTGACAAAGTAGATGCTAATGTTTATGCTTCTGTACGATTTGAAATGCCTAGTGATGATGAATCTTTTATTAAACTTGTTGAAACTTATAGACAACCTTCAAATTTAATAAATAACACTCTACTTCCTACTGTTTCAGAACAATTAAAAAATGTAACATTCATGTATTCTGCTGAAGATTATGTTTCAGGTTCTGCAACTGACTATAGAATGACGATTGAAGACGCTTTAAAGAACGGTGGGTTTGTTGTTAAAAAAGTAGAAGTTAGAGACACGATATATAATGAAATCGGTGTTGATTCTATTCTTAAAAAGAAAAGAGGAATAAAGGAAATCAATAAGTTTATCAGAAATGAAAAGATTTTTGTAAATGGTATTCCGAAACGAATCCCACATGAGATTAATGTAAATAAAATTATCACAGCTCAAGTAATCATTGATGATGTTGATTTAAACAAAGCTTTTGAAGATAAATTAAAACAACAACGTGATATTTCTGCTGAAAAAATCATTGAAATTCAGAAAGTTGAAACCGCAAGAGCTGCTCAACAACGTATTGTAGCAGAAGGAGAACGCGACAAAGCTGCTGAACGTGTAAAACAAGAAAAAATGCAAGTAAACACATTGATTGCAATTGAAACGAGAGTAAAAGAAGAAGAATCGAATAGACAATTAGCTGAAATTGCAGTAAAAACCGCAGAATTAGAGGCTAAAGCATTATTGATTAAAGAAAAAGCAGAAGCAGATGCTAATCGACTTAAAGTTAATGCAGGTTTAACACCTCAAGAAAGAGCTCAAATTGAAAAAGAAACACGCATTGGTGTTGCTCATGAATTGTCTAACATGCAAGTTCCTACAAATATGATTATAAATGGGAATAATGGAAACTCAAATTCAACTGAATCTTTATTACAAATAAAATTATTAAATGATATTACTAAAAAGCAGCAGTAATATTCTAGAAAATAATTATCCTTAATTTTAACACAGAAAAGCTTCATTTTATAAATGAAGCTTTTTATTTGTATAGGAAATCGTTTCTATTAAAAACAAAAAGCCCAACTCAAAAATGAGTTGGGACTTTGTAGCAGCTTGTATTTATAAAACATCTTAAACCACTGCTAAAAAACACTTAACTATCACTCCAAAGGTAAGTAGTATTATTATACTATGCAATACGTATAAATACGTATTTTTGGTGTTTTTTTGTACGTATAAATACGTACTTTTTAGCAAAAAGGCGCTTTTTTTCAAATTTCATCAATTGTAATTAACTGATGTCTTAAAGCAAAAATTACAACTCCAATAAAATTTTTTGCAGATGTTTTATCAATAATATGTTTTCTATGTGTTTCAACCGTTCTCACATTTATTCCTAAAACTTTAGAAATTTCTTTACTACTACTTCCCTTTGAAACTAGCTTTATAATTTCAATTTCTCTTGTTGTTAAACAATTTTCATCAATTTCTACTAAATCCGTTTCTTCTCCATTGATTTTTTTATTATCCCAAAGCATAATTTCTCTAATTATACTTCCTAATTCTTGTCCAAAATAATAGCCATTATCTTTAATACTAATAATTGCGGTTTGCAATTGATCTGGATCTGAATTTTTGGTAAAAAAGCCATGAGCACCTAATTCCATTACTTTATGAATACTTTCTTTTGTTGTTAATTGAGAAATAATGAGAACATAGATATTTGGATACTTCTCTCTCAAAACTTTACATGTTTGAAACCCATTCATTTCTGGCATTTGTATATCGAGTAATACTAAATCAATATCAATATCTTTTAAACTATCTAAGAATTCCTTCCCGTTGTTTGCCTGAAAGACAACTTGAATATCTTCAAATGAGTTTAACAAATGTGCTAAACTCTTCCTAAAAAGCTGGTGATCGTCTACAATTGCTACTTTCATTTTATTTCTTTTTTATGGAAATTAAAAATTGATTCCCTGTACTCACACTACTCTGTTTTAAACTAGCCTCAATAACTTTAAGCCTTGAACTTATATTCTTTAATCCTGTTCCTTTTGAAGTAGTATAAAGTGTTTTGAAATCATAAGGCTTACCATCTTCTGTAATTATAAGGTTATAAAAATCATCTATTAAATTTAGTTCAACATTACATTTTGTAATATCTCCATATTTAATCATATTTGTTGTAAACTCTTGTATAACTCTAAAAAGTTCATATGATACTTCATTAGACATTTCAAAAAAACTTACTTCAGAATGTATAAAGAAACAAGCACTTGTTTTTTTATTTATTCTATCAAAATAATCTTGAATTGCAACAATAAATCCTGCTGATTCTAACAACGGAGGCATTAATTTATATGAAACTAATCGTGTGTTTTCTAAAGCGGCTTCTACTCCTATCTTAATTTCTTCAAACAATGCTTTCTTTTCATCATCTTTCTCGCTTTTATACAGAACAGATAGAAAGTTACGAATTGCATTTAAATCACCTGAAACTCCATCATGAATATCTGCTGCAATTCTCTTTCGTTCTAATTTTTCGGATTCTAATGAAGTTTTAAGTAATAACTCAGCCTCTTTTCGTTTCATTTTCATAACATGTGTTTGATAGAAAACCGCTAAAAATAAAACAATTAGAACTAATAATGTAATTAATCCTGTGCCTATAAATATTAATGTATCGATTTGATTTGTGCCTTCCAAACTGCAAAAATTAATGTAACCCTAAGAATGAGGTTAAAAATAACGATTAAAACCCAATAATCAAGCAATTTTATTGAATCATCATTTATAATATAATCAGTCATGAGAAAAACCCAAAAGGTTCCTGTAAAATAAATCAATAGAGCAGAAACATAATAAAATTCAGGTCGAAGATACAAAGGTTTATCATCCCCTTTTTTGAAGACATCTAAAAACCACAAAAAACTGCTAACTAAAACCAGTAAAGTAATCGCAATATTCAAAGGTAAATCGTTCATTTCTCTTGACGAAGGAGACCAATTTATAAGTAAAAAACAAAATAGAGCCAAATAAATTATACCGTAAAAGATATATGTCTTTTTATATTGAAGAAATTTAAAATAAAAATACCAAATTGTGCAAAACTCAAGCAAAGAATATAATCTAAACCAATAGCTTGTATTTATTTTAAAAATATCTGTTCCTAAAAATTCATAAAAACTAGCAAATGCTAATAAAAAAATAAAAGGTAAAAAACACTTTGTTTCAATACTTACTTTTCTATTTAATAAATAAATAACAAAAGGAATAATTCCTAAAACACATACAAAATTTACAAAAACCTCATTATTCATAGATTTATAGCATAAGAAGAGTTACACAAAAAGAGAGTCATATGACTCTCTTTTTTTACCATTATTTTTCAAGAAAAAACGGACTTGTTGGATCACAATACTGCGGACATGGTTTTAGTTTATCCATTACAATGCCATCTGACATATCTTCTCCTTTTTCATCAACCCCAACAAGGACTGGTGCTAACCTTTCAGAAACTGCATCATATCCGTAATAAATACGAACTCCAATGCATCCTTCTTGCTTCAAAATTAAGTTTAAACTCTCTGACCCTACAAAAGAAGCTTTTATTTGTTCTGGAAACTTATATTTAAAAGTTTCTACTAATTTTTTTGCTTCATCTAAAGCAATTTCCGATCCTGAGCTTTGGCTAATCGACATATTTTTAAAAGTTTTGGATTAATCCCGACTAAGATATTCAATTTTCACAAGCTATTAAAAGAATAGTTTATTAATTTTAACATTTTTTTAAGTTTTTTAAAAAGCAAGTAATAATCTTTTAAATCTTAAAAAAAACCGTAAACAATGTGTAAAATTTAAAATGATTTTTTTTTAAAATTAAAGATTTCATTATCACCCACAATACACGAATTGAGATAAAACTAAATGAATAAATTATAAAATACTCAAAATCATAATCTAATAAAAAATTCAATAACATTGAACAGCTAAGATATCCTATTGAACAGAACATCGAATTAATGAAGATTCCAGATGGATTATCATTATATTTTGTATTTGAATGATGAAACATCAATACAAATGCAGAAATACTCACATTTATTAAGAACCAAAATGATGACATTATAAAACTAATACAAAAAATATAATAGAAATGTTTATCATATAAAAGTCGTTCATCTAGCATATCTATTAATTCTCCTTTAAAAAGAAAAAAGGCTATAAGGAAATAATATGTTTGTCCTAGTACAGAAAAAAATATTGTTTTCTTACTAATTTGTAATTCTTTTATTATTGAAATTAAATTCATTTTATAATTTAACACTATTACGTTTCTCCAAAGCTAAACACAATATAAACACAAATCAATACGTATAAATACGTATTTTTGGGTGTTTTTTATACGTATAAATACGTACTTTTCTATTTTTAACGGATTTTTTGTAAAAAAATAGCACTTAAAAACTCAACCATTTTTAGTGTTATTTTGCTTTTCTTTTTTAATTATATTTGATATAACTAATCATTAAAATCTAGTATCATGAATTTTTTAGCAATTTTAGTAGCTGCTTTAAGCACTTTTGCACTAGGTGCAATTTGGTATAATCCAAAAGTATTTGGAACTATTTGGATGAAAGAATCTGGAATAACTGAAGAACAAGCAAAAAAAGGAAATATGATTAAAATTTTTGGTTTTGCCTTTTTATTTGCTTTTCTAATTGCCTTTTTAATGCCTACAATTGTTATACATGAAACAGGTGTTATTCAGGCGGCAGGAGGAAATGAAAATGATCCTTTAGTAATTGAATTTTTAAAAACTCATGCTGGAAAGTTTAGATCTTTTAAACATGGTGTTTTACATGGTACAATTTTAGGTATTTTTATTGCTTTACCTATTTTAGGAACTAATGCTTTGTTTGAACAACGTTCATGGAAATATATTTTTGTTAATGCTGGATATTGGATTGTTAGTCTTGCAATAATGGGTGGTATTATTTGCGCATGGAAATAAAATATTACATTTGTTTATATTTTAACATTTAATTATACTTTAGTCGTCCTATTTTTGTAGGGCGATTTTTATTACATTGGAAAACATATCATTTAATATATATACTGAAGTTTCTACTCTTCCAAGCAACTGGGACATTGTTTCTTCATCAAATCATTTCTTACAAAAACCTTACTTACAGGTTCTTCAGAATGCAGCACCATTAAATATGGAATGCTTTTACATTGGCGTTTTTGAAAATTCTGAATTAATAGGAGTTTCAATTGCTCAGTATTTAAATGTAAATAAACTTGAATCGTTTGGAGAAAGAGATAATTATTTAAAAACGTATATAAGGAATTTTATTTTTAAGAATTTCTGTTCTCATGTTCTCTTTTTAGGAAATAATATGATAACTGGTGAAAATAGTTTTACTTTCAAAAAGCAAGTTGAAACTAAATTAATCAGTAAAATATTAATAGATTGCACTGAGTATCTAATTCATTATTTTAAAAAGAAAAAAACAAAAATTCACATTGTAACATATAAAGATTTTTATAAGGATTTTACTCAAGATTTGAAAAAATTTGATTTTAAATCGATTTATGAATTTAACACTCAACCTAATATGATTTTCAATTTACCCAAAGAATGGGAAAATAAAGAAAATTACATTGGTTCGTTTACCAAAAAATATCGCGATCAGTATAAAAGAGCACATAAAAAAATTGAAAAAATAAATACACAAGAGTTATCTTTAGAAGAAATTATTATACATGAAGAAAGAATATACAGTTTATATTATCATGTGGCTTTAAATGCTCCCTTTAATACTTTTTTCCTTTCTAAAAATCACTTTTCTTATTTTAAAAAACAATGTGGGAATCGTTTTAAACTTTTCGGATATTTTAAAGATGATCTTTTAGTTGGTTTTCATACTGTTTTATTAAATGAAGAAACTCTCGAGACTTATTTTTTAGGCTATGATGAGACATTTCAAAAGGAGCATATGCTATACTTAAATATGTTATACAACATGACAGAATTTGGTATAGAAAATAATTTCAAAAAGATTGTTTTTGGAAGAACAGCACTCGAAATAAAAAGCTCAATAGGCGCTAAACCAGTAGTAATGACTGGTTTTATTTATCATACTAATAAAATTATCAATAAATTAATGCCTAAAATATTTAGCAAGCTAGAACCTGAAATCACTTGGCAACAAAGACATCCATTTAAATAATCTACAAAACAAATTTGAACAAATCTATCTTATTTAATAGCCTAGCTTAAACCATCTATTTCTTCTTGTACTACCTCCCAATCTTCAAGTAGCTGATCTAATTCTTTCTTTTTCTTTTCATAAGCTGTAAAAAATGAAGCATTTTCAATCAATTTGTCATAGTTAGATGCTAATTCTTTATCATCTTTTTGAATACCTTTCTCTAACTCTTGAATTTGGCTTTCAATTTTACTTAATTTATTTTGAAGTGATTTCTGCTTTTTTTGCTCTTCATAAGATAAATTTTTCTTCTCTATTATTGCAGAATCTTTTTTATTTGGTTCAACATCTTTCTTTTCAATAGCTCGCATATCATTAGCATTTCGCTGTTCTAAAAAGAAATTAATATCACCTAAATATTCTTTTATTTTTTGGTCTTTAAATTCATAAGTAACATTCGCCAAACCTTGTAGAAAATCTCTATCATGCGAAACTAAAAGCAAAGTTCCTTCATATTTATTTAAAGCAGCCTTTAAAACGTTCTTAGATTTAATATCTAAGTGATTTGTTGGCTCATCCATTAAAAGCACATTTATAGGCTGTAAAAGCAATTTACATAGCGCTAAACGGTTTCTTTCTCCTCCTGAAAGCACTTTAACCTTTTTCTCCACATCATCTCCTCTAAACAAAAAAGATCCTAACATATCACGAACTTTTGACCTATTTGAATCTAATGCTGCTTCAAGCATTGTATCTAGCAATGTTTTTTCACCGTCTAAATATTCCGCTTGATTTTGCGCAAAATATCCAACTTGAACATTGTGGCCTAATTTTATTGATCCTTGATATTCAAATTCGTTTACTATTGCTTTTATAAATGTTGATTTTCCTTGACCGTTTTGACCTACAAATGCTATTTTACTTCCTCTTTCTACTAAAAGTGAAATATCTTTTAAAATAGTTTTATGACCATAAGCTTTAGTTACATGTTCAGCTTCTATTACAACTCTTCCTGGAACTTGAGAAACTGGAAATGAAATATTCATAACCGAATTATCATCTTCATCAACTTCAATGCGTTCTACTTTATCTAATTTTTTAATTAAAGATTGTGCCATTGAAGCTTTAGATGCTTTAGCTCTGAATTTTTCAATTAACTTTTCTGTTTCTTCAATTTTTTTAGCTTGATTTTTCTGAGTGGCTAATTGTTTTTCTCTAATTTCTTCTCTTAAAACCAAATATTGTGAATACGGCTTATTGAAGTCATATGCTTTACCTAGTGAAATTTCAATTGTTCTATTAGTAACATTATCCAAAAACATTTTATCATGCGAAACAATAACTACAACACCTTGAAAATTTCTTAAAAATCCTTCTAACCAAATGATACTTTCGATATCCAAGTGATTTGTAGGCTCATCTAAAAGTAGAATATCATTAGACTGTAACAACAATTTAGCTAATTCAATACGCATTCTCCATCCACCAGAAAATGTATTAGTTAAATTACCAAAATCTTCTCTTTTAAAACCAAGCCCTAATAATATTTTTTCAGTATTACCTACGTAATTATAACCTCCTAATACTTCATAATGATGCGTTACATCGCTTAATTCTTCTATTAAAGCAGAATAGCTTTCACTTTCATAATCTGTTCTTGTGCCTAATTGATGATTAATTTCATCTATTCTAAGCTCAGCTCTTTTAATATCTTCAAAAGCTTGATAAGCTTCTTCCAAAACTGTTCTTCCTTCTTCAAAATCAATATCTTGACGAAGAAATCCCATTCTTACTTCTTTTTCTGTTGCAATTACACCTGAATCTGGTTTAAAATCACCAGCTAAAATTTTTAGCATAGTTGATTTTCCTGCACCATTTTTACCAACAAGTCCAACTCTGTCTCCTGAACCTAAACGAAATGTTACTTCTTCAAAAAGATAAGTACCACCAAAAGAAACCGATAAATTATGTATATTTAGCATTGTAGTTTTGTTACAATTGTTACTCATTTACTTTATGTAAATAGTATCTTTGTATAAATTTTTTGCAAATGTTAAAAAAAGGATTGAAACTAAATAGTATTTTAACAGGAAGTTGTCCAAAATGTCATGAAGAAAGCATGTATGAAGACAAAAATCCTTATAATTTATCGAATATTTACAAAATGCATGAAAAATGCAGTCATTGTAACACCAAATATAAAATTGAACCTTCCTTTTTTTATGGTGCAATGTATGTGAGTTACGGACTTGGTATTGCTTTTTCTGTTGCTGCTTTTATTATTTCGTATTTATTCTTTGGAACAGGTTTAAAAACTTCATTTATTGTAATCATTATTACTCTAATTGTTTTCATGCCTATTATAATGAGACTATCTAGAAATATTTGGATAAATATTTTTATACATTATGATAAAGATTGGAAAAAGAAATAACCCGATTGCCTCTTTTAACCCCTTTTTTTATAAAAGCGATCTACGTCTATTTCTTTCTCTAATGGCTTATTATTTTCAATGTTATCAAAAAGTTGCTTTGCCAAAAATGGTCCTAGCATAACACCTCTTGTCCCTAAACCATTTAAAACATGAAGGTTTTTGTTTTCAAAATGAGTTCCTACTAATGGCCTTCTATCTTTGACTGTAGGACGAACACCTGCTAAATGCTCAATAATTTCATACTCACAATTAATAACTTCTTCTAATTTTTCAATAAGCTCATCTTTACCTTCTTTGGTTGGAAGATTCGTTTTATCCACCCAATCATAAGTAGCCCCAACCTTATAAAAATCATTCCCTATTGGCAAAATAAAAACACTTGATTTTATAGTTACATCAACTTTCAAATCTTTTGCTTTAATCAACAAAAGTTCTCCCTTCGTACCATCTAATGGCAATTCATTAAAAAATGGATTTGAATGCATACCAAAGCCTTCAGCAAAAATAATATGTTTTGTTTTATACTGATTGTATACTACTTCATTATCTAAAAACTTAATTTTAGAATAATCAAATGATTCCTTGATAAGTATTCTTTTTTCTTCTAAAAAAGCAGCATATCTAGAAACTAATAATTTAATATCTACATATCCTGTATTAAGAACTTCTCCATAACCAAGAGGAGCATTAACATATTGAAACGAATTAGATAATATAGAGGTAGATAAAAATGAAGATAAATTAGGTTTATCAGCAGCTTGAAACCAATTATTCTGTTCTTCAATAGATGCTAACTTTCTATATATTGGAACCTTAAAATTTATTTTAGCTGAAAGGTTTTGTTCAATTTTAGTATAGAACAGCATAGCTAATTCTAACTGTTCTTTGGCTTTCCAAACTTCACTAAATCTCTTTAAGACAACTGGATTGTACAATCCAGCAGCAACTCTAGAAGAAGGCTGAGATTCATTTTCAAATACCACAATTTTTTTCTCATTCTTTAATGCAAATTCTGAGAAACAAACTCCTGCTATTCCTGAACCAACAATAATATAATCTAAGTCTATCATAGTGCAAAAATAAATAAACTCTTATCAAATAAATGATAAGAGTTTATATTAAATTGGAGAAAATTTATATTAATAATTCCACATATCTTGTTCAAAATCGCGTATTTTATCTTTAACACGCTCTGACTCTAACAATTGCATTTGTGCATTTTCTTTCATGTAATCTTTAATCTTACGATCTCCGTAAACATTTTCTTCAAGATAAATAACACTTGTAAATCTTCTTGAATTTAGCAAATGATCAAAAGAAAATGGCATTGCAGAATTCTTATTGTTAAAAGATTTTGCTTCGTGTAAGACATCTCTTGAAGCAGGGAAATATACCCAAAATAATTCAATATAATCTTTTTCTTCAGAATTCATTGTGTACACATCTGGTACAACAGGACAAATTCCTAACATACGATATTTCAATTCACCTTGACGTTTATCAAAATACCAATATCCTACAGTTTTATATGCATCAACATGATACGCTTCAATAAGTGTTTTTGTAATATACTCTTCAGGAATTGCTTCACCTGCGTTATAATACTCTCTACCAACATCAGAAGTATCGATTAAAACTAAAGAAGATTCTATGTCTGAAAGCGTTTTCTTATCTTGAAAATAACTATCACTATAAACTTCAGTAATTCTACCATCTTTTATACCATTAATTAAAACGTTATAAAGAGGTTGTCTCTCTTTAGTTGACATAACATCTCCTTCTACAGGAAAATATAAAGGAAAATTAACTCTTTCATCTAAATCGATATATTCCCATACACGTTTCCCCATAAGGATATCCCTATCCATAACATATCCGTA
Source organism: Flavobacterium sediminilitoris (assembly GCF_023008245.1). Taxonomy (NCBI): domain Bacteria; kingdom Pseudomonadati; phylum Bacteroidota; class Flavobacteriia; order Flavobacteriales; family Flavobacteriaceae; genus Flavobacterium; species Flavobacterium sediminilitoris. The sequence goes on along the minus strand of NZ_CP090145.1, from coordinate 1,942,216 downwards.
AGGAAGAGGTTTATCATTATCAGCTATTAATTCAGCTTCTGTTTTTTCTCCTATTTGATCAGGAGTTTTTGCGTTTAAAAGATTAGACTGTGCAAAAGTATAAGTTGAACCTAAACCTAATGCAACTACTAATATAAGTTTTCTCCAATTCATTTTTTATTCTATTTAGTTTATATATAAACTCAAAAAAGTAATAATTATTTTATTTCATACGTACATGGAGCCGTTTTAGGTAATTTATACCCACTTGCGCCAACTAAACTTGTTTCAATATTGTTAATAATAACCATATCTCCACGTTGTGCTTTTGCGATAGCAGCTTTTGCTCTACCGTCCATTCTATTTCCAGAAACTTTAACTGTTGGCTGACCTGGAACTTTAATTGTAAATCCAGTAACATTTAGACCAACTTCAAAATCAAAATCTTCTAATTTTGCTCCTACAGTACATACTTCAAGATTACTTTTAGCACCTGTAGCTGCATATTCACCTCTAACAGTTCCTAAAGGACCTGGAATACCTTTAATACGAAAAGTTTTCTTATCTGAAACTGGAGTTCCATCAGGTAACTTTCCTGTAACATTGATAGTAACTTCTCTTCCTTGACCTGGACTCATATTATATTTTCCAACACCTGAACCTTTTGATAAACCAGGAGCAGAAGCTGAAACTTTATCATCTGAAATTCCTGCAAAAGAAATTGTCATTGGGTTAACAACACCACGATAAACAACATTCATTTTATCTGCAGAAATTGTAGCTGAGTTTGGTTTTGGAACAACTACATAATTTCCAGTAATATCAACAGGTACTGGCTTACCATCTTCCATGAAAGTGAATTTACCTTCAATTTTATGTTCACCAATATTCCCAGAAGGAATACTAAAATTAGCAGCTCCATTTTCCATTGCAGTAGCTAAATCTAATTCAGTTCCATTAACAACAACTGAAGAAGGTACTGTTTTGTTATCATATTTACCTAATACAATTTTACCTTTTACAGCTTCACCTGCAAAAAATGCACTTTTATCTAAGATAACAATACCTTGATAATTCTTCATAGAAGCAGCTTCTTTAAAAGTATTTCCAAGAAACACATTATAAGCTCCTGTTTCAGTTGACTTAACATCATTCTGTAATGCAGTTAATTTTGAAACTGTAGCGATTGCAGGAAAACCTTTAAAATGATAATCTAAATATTTTTTCTTAACACCTTCTCTATCTTTTACATCTTTTGTAGAAAACTTATTCTCAATTTCTTTGATTATTGGTTGATACTTAACATCAGAACCAAAAACTTTTTTCATTGAATTAATATAAGCTTCAAATTTAGCTACAATTTCAGTCCCTTTTGGAGAATAACCATCACCTTTAAACCACTCTTCATCAATTGTACTTTTATCCATTGCCTCAAAAGGAAGATTTCCTGTTTTTGGATCAACTTCAAATTTACTATTTATATCTTTTTTTAAAGTTTCAAGATATGCATAGAAATCATTTGAAATTTTAGAAACTTCATTTGCCATCTTATTTGGACCAGCAAATTTCGAAGCATCTTCACTTGCCTTTTGATCAAGAACAGATAATAATTTCTCATTAGACTGTGTTGCTGATTCATTAGAAGAAGTGAATTTTTCATTCATTAATCCAAATGCTGTTAATACTTCTTTTGACATATTCAATGCCAACATTGCGATGAAAACCAAATACATTAGGTTAATCATCTTCTGTCTAGGGGTTAATTTTCCTCCTGCCATTTTTGTAATTAGTTTTTTTAATTAATAAATTTTGTTAATTTAAATGATAAAACTAATTATCCTCTTGTATTCATAGCAGTTAACATACCTCCATAAACAGCATTTAAAGATGCAATGTTTGATGTCATAGATTGCATTTGTTCTTTTAATTTAGCTGCATTATCAGCAATTTCTTTATTTGCTTCAGCATTTCTAGAAGCGCTTTCTAATTGTACTTTATATAAGCTATTTAATGCTTCCATTTGAGCAGCAGCTTGAGACATTTCTTCAGAATATTTCTTTTGAGAAGCGATAGAATCTACTGTAGGAGAAATGCTTTTTGCAGCTCCTTCAAAGTTTCTAATACTACTTCCTAAGCTTTCCATTAATGCTCCATCAATTTTAGCATCTTTTAACATGCTATCTAATTTTTGAGACAATAATCCTTGAGCTTCAGCAGGATTTTCTGCTTTCTTTTTTCCAGCAGCTTCGCCACCAGCTAATTCAGGATAAACTAAAGACCAATCTAAGTCTTTTTCAGGTGCTTCAAATGCTGATAAACCGAAAATAAACGCTTCCGTTAAAAGTCCGATAATTAACATTTCGTTTGCAAATACCCAGTGTTGTAATTTGAATAAAGCTCCAACAATTACAACTGCTGCACCCATTCCATAAAGGAAGTTCATCATTTTTTTACTTAAAATTGCCATAATAAAATTTTAGTTAGTTAAGTTAATATAATTAAAAATTGGTTAAATATTTATTTAGGACTTGTTGCAGTTGCTGCAGTTCCCATGTAATCTTGTACAGTTCTAAATCCGATGTAACTTCTAGCTGAATCAGCATATTCGAAATCACGAGTTGACACTTGCAAGAAGTAAGCAACATCTTTCCATGATCCACCACGAACAACTTTTCTTTGGTTTTTACGATCTGGAACATTTGGATTCATAGTAGAAACGAATTCATAAGCAGTAACATCATAAGATGATTCTGTCCATTCTGAAACGTTTCCAGCCATATTGTAAAGATTAAAATTGTTTGGCTCGTACGATTTTGCTTCTACAGTATATAAAGCACCATCAGCTGCGTAATCACCTCTATTTGGCTTAAAGTTAGCCATAAAACATCCTCTATCATTTTTAGCATAAGGACCACCCCAAGGGAAAGCTCCTGACTCAATTCCGCCTCTAGCTGCATATTCCCATTCAGCTTCTGTAGGCAAACGGAAAGAGTTTACTTGATCTCTTCCTTTTTTCTTTTTGATATATGCATTTTTATATAAAGTTCTCCATGCACAAAAAGCTTTTGCTTGATTCCATGTAACACCAACTACAGGATATTCCCCATAAGCTTGATGCCAAAAATAATCATTATGCATTGGCTCATTATATGAGTAAGCAAAATCTTTAATCCAAACTGTTGTATCAGGATATATTTCTACTGGTTTATTCTCTTCATATAAACCTTTACGTCCTTTTTTAGTTACAGCTTTATTCCAATCTACTTCTCTAAACTTAAATTTAAGCTTAGAAACATCAATTGTTTTTAACCCATTATATGATTCTGATTCAGGAAGATACATTGAGTCCATAACTTCAACATAGTACTCATCTGGATACTTCTGTGGATCATTTAAAAGTTTCACTTTTTTATTCAATTTTCTTCCAGCATAAGGATCATCATCAGTACCGATACTGTAGTAATTCTCATACATATATTTATCATATGGAGACATTTCTTCCACATTTGCATCTGCAAATGCATAATCTCCAATTCCACCAGCTCCGTCTGTAGCGGTTTGACCAACTTCGTCAGCCAACATCGCAAGTCTAGTTCTAATGGTTGAGTCTTTCACCCACTCCACAAATTGACGGTATTCACTGTTTGTGACTTCCGTTTCGTCCATATAAAACGAACGAACAGTTACTGTTTTTGTAGGGGCATCTTGAATACCAGCTAAATCATCATCTGATTTACCCATAATGTAAGCGCCGCCTGGCACTAATGTCATCCCATAAGGTTTCTCAGGATTCCATCTCTTTCCTTTTACTCCTACTAATTCACCTCTATCTCCTTTACCACAACTGATAAACAATGATAAGATTGCTGTAAATACAACTAACTTCTTCATATAAATTTGGGTTAATATAATTTTACTTTTAAGGGCGTAAACCTATTCAATAATTTTGAAAAAAACAATTATTTTAGATAATTTCTTAAAAAAATATTAAAATTAATATAAAAAAACTGGTATAATTTCTTAAAATTACTTTGATCTACAATAAATTACGTCGATATGCCTTCCACCATCTATTAGGCACTTCTTGCTCACATGCTAACAAATAATCATCATGAGTGCAAGGTAATAACGTATTTCTTTTTAATTTATTATTTACATTATCTAAAAATGGTATTTCAATCCACCATCTTTCTGTTTTATTACTCTTAAAAAAGATTAATTCATCTTCATCAATCAATACAATATATTTCAAATAATCTTCCTTACTTCCAAATGGATATTCTTTTGAACGAAAACAATATCCTTCAATAAAATACCATACACTTTGCGCTACCAGTAATGATTCACTATCATTAGGCTCAAAGTTAAATATTCCAAAACTAGATACTTTATCGCTAATTCCTGAATATCTAGCCAATGTACAAATTTCTTTACCATCAAACCCATTTGAGTTAAACTCTTGAAGCTTTCCCGAAAAGGAAGATTGAACCGCATTCATATCAATACTAACAATATCTGCGTCTCTGAAAACAGGTTCTGCTATTGCTATCTTATTTGAAACCTCTCCTAATCGATACGCTTCGAAAAATAGTTTTTCAATTAAGTCAATTTCTTCTTGAGAATTATAATATGTTTGATAGCCAATATTACTAAAATTAAATAAATTATTTGGCTCTTCGACAATAATTTTTGTTAAATAGGATTCATAAAGGTAAACATTCTCTTTCTCAAAATCAAATTTACTATCAATTGCTACTAAATTTACCATTTGATCTAAATTATCATAAGCCCTATAAAGTGCATATGTTAAATCTTGAGTTCCTCCTATAATAATAGGTAAAATATTTTTCCTTAATAAGTCTTCATTAATCGTTTTAACTAAAAAATAAGTATCCTCTATTGTTTCTCCAGCAATAACATTTCCTAAGTCGACAAGTGAAACATTCCAATTTCCAGGAAATAACGAATAAAATTTTCTTCTAAACGCATCAAAGTTATTACTATTATTGTTATCAATTCCTCTTCCTCTATTTTCATTCACACATATAATAGCAATATTTACATTGTCTATATCTGGAAAATTCGTTTCAGTATGAAACAATGTCTTTTTCCCTAATGTCTGACTTGAAAGTGTTTCATTAAATTCAAGATAATTTGAGCTTACAGGTTGTAAAAAATCAAAAACCATTCACTATTTCTTTTTTGTAGTTGCTTTCTTTGCTGGTTTTTTAGCCGTTTTCTTAGCAGGTGCTTTTGCTTCAATCATTTCTTTCGCTTTTTCTAAAGTTAATTTAGAAGCATCGAAATCTTTACCTAATTCGATTTTCACCTTCCCTTTTAAAATGACCGATCTTCCCCATCTAGCTTTTTCAACTCTAATTCCTTCTTCTGACCAATCGTGGATTACTTTATCTATTTCCTTTTGAATTTTATCTGCAACTAATTCATTGATATCTTCTTGAGATAAATTATCAAAATCATATTTTTTATTAACATTGATAAACATTCCGTTCCATTTTATAAATGGACCAAAACGCCCTACTCCTTTTTGAACAGGTAAGTTATCATAAGTTCCTATAGGAGCGTCTGCTTGTTTTTTCTCCTCAATTAACTCAATAGCTCTACCTATTGTAACATCTAATGGCTCTTCTCCTTTAGGAAGCGAAATAAAAACCTTACCAAACCTAACATAAGGTCCGAAACGCCCATTATTTACCTCAACTTCTTCATCTTCATAACTTCCTAATGACTTCGGTAATAAAAACAACGTCAAGGCTTCTTCTAATGTAATTGTTCCAATGTTTTGTTCTGGCAATAAACTAGCAAACTGCTTTTCCTCATCTTCTTGTTCTCCTATTTGAACCATTGGTCCAAATTTCCCTAATCTAACCGAAACTTGTCTTCCACTATCAGGATGTTTTCCCAATATTCTCTCTCCTGTTTCTCTTTCAGCATTTTTTTCAACATCTATAACAGTAGGATGAAAATGATTATAAAAATCACTCATCATTTTTACCCAATCTTCATTTCCTGAAGCAATTTCATCAAAATCTTGCTCTACTTTTGCTGTAAAATTATAATCTAAAATAGTTTTAAAATTAGCTACTAGAAAGTCATTTACAATCATTCCAATATCTGTAGGTACTAATTTTCCTTTATCTGAACCAGTATTCTCAGTCAAATCCTTTGAAACAACCTTTCCTCCTTCTAGAACTAATTGATTATAATTTCTTTCCTGCCCTTCAAAAGTTCCTTTTTCCACATAATTACGATTAATAATCGTAGAAATAGTTGGTGCATATGTTGATGGACGACCGATTCCTAATTCTTCTAATTTTTTCACCAAAGAAGCTTCCGTATAACGACTTGGTGGTCTTGAAAAACGCTCCGTAGCTGTAATATAATTATTCAACAGCTTTTCATTAATTTTCATTGCAGGAAGCATTCCTTCTTGCTCTTCTTCGTCATCATCATGCCCTTCAAGATAGACTTTTAAAAATCCTTCAAATTTTATAACCTCACCAGTAGCTGTAAAATACTCTGAATGGTTATTTGCTTCTATTTTAACATTTGTACGTTCTAATTGCGCATCACTCATCTGTGATGCAATCGTACGTTTCCAAATTAAATCATATAATCTTGCTTGATCTCTATCTATATTAACGGTATGACGAGACATATCTGTAGGACGAATTGCTTCGTGAGCTTCTTGCGCTCCTTTAGATTTTGTATTATAATTTCTTGGCTTACTGTATTCTTTTCCGTAGTATCCTTCAATCTCAGCTTGAGTAGCATTCATTGCCTCATTAGACAAATTAACACTATCCGTTCTCATGTAAGTAATTAAACCGGCTTCATACAAACGTTGAGCAATTTGCATTGTAATTCCAACAGGTAAATACAATTTTCTTGCTGCTTCTTGTTGTAATGTGGATGTAGTAAATGGAGCTGCAGGAGATTTTTTAGTTGGTTTCGTTTCTAAATCTGCAACTTTATATTTTGATTCTATATTTTGTTTAAGAAAATCTTCTGCTTCTTTTCTTGTTTCAAAATTTTTAGGCAATTTCGCTTTGAATGATTTTCCTGCTTCATTAGTAAATTCCGCAGCTATACTATATGACGCTACAGATTTGAAGTTTTGAATATCTCTTTCTTTTTCTACAATTAATCTAACAGATACTGACTGAACTCTACCCGCTGACAAACCTCCTTTTACTTTTTTCCACAGAACAGGAGACAATTCATATCCTACTAACCTATCTAAAACTCTTCTTGCTTGTTGCGCATTTACTAAATTATAATCTATACTTCTAGGATTTTCAATTGCCTTTTGTATAGCTGTTTTAGTAATCTCATGAAAAACAATTCTTTTTGTCTTATTTTGGTCTAATTTCAATTCTTCTGATAAATGCCAAGCAATTGCTTCTCCTTCACGGTCTTCATCGGAAGCAAGCCAAACCATTTCAGCTGATTTAGACAAGTCTTTTAGTTTCTTAACCAATGCTTTTTTATCGCTTGATACTTCATACTTTGGTTTAAAGCCATTTTCAACATCTACCCCTATTTCTTTTGAAGGTAAGTCTGCAATGTGCCCAAAGCTAGACTCAACTTGATAATCCTTTCCTAAAAATTTTTCGATCGTTTTTGCCTTTGCAGGTGACTCTACAATAACTAAATTCTTTGCCATTATCCATTTTTTATTTGGAACAAAAGTATGCTTTTTTTTAAATTAAACATTCTTGAAATAACAATAATTAAATTTTATCCTGTTCATAACCTCGAATTTTATCTAGCTCATCATATCCTTTATAACCCGTTGCATCTTTATAAATAAAGTATTGTGGGATTAAAATTATTGCAAACGTGAAAAAGAAACCTATACCACAAAGGAAGAGCCCAAAATAGGCAATAAAACTCATAACAATTCTTAATAAAAAAGTAACAACCCAGTTTTTATTTCCAATTGCAAAAGCTATTTTCACTACTTCTGTCGTATTCATATTTTGGTTAAAAGCGTACACTATAACAATATAACTTATAGGTATTATTGTATATAAAATTGGGAAGAAACACATCATATAAGAAACCAAAACAATTCCTAAAGTGATAGTTGAAATTTTAAAAGTCTTCACAAAAGTGTTTTTCCTTAACAAAACAAAAAAATCACTAGTGCTATAATTTTCATTCTTATCTGCTTTTTCATAAATAACATACAAACCTCCTAATAATCCTGTAAAAAAAGTCATCAAAAACAATAGAAATATAATAATCACAAAAAAGCACAATATACCAAAAAGAGAAAAACCAAAATTATTCGTAATGTTTATTCCATCATTGAATTCTGAAATTATTACAAAAGGAAAAACAAGTATGACTCCAAGGCTAAAATATGTAAGTATAAAAAAAATCAACAATAAAAAACCTTGAGACCACGTTTTTTTAAACAACTCTACAGACCTATTAAACACATTACCAAAATCAGCACTATTACTAGCGTCAATTTTATTTTTTATATCTAAGAATTCCATTTTACTTTTTTGCAATAATAAAAAACTTATGTTAAACATTATCTGACATCTTGTCATAATTTATAATTTAGTATTATCTTTGCTGACTGAAAATACACGAATTAGTATTATGGAAAAGATTATCGAAGAAAACAAACAAGGTACAAGTCTTGTTTTAGAACAAAAAGAAGAAAACGCAAAAAAACTTTTTATAGAAAGTTATGGCTGTCAAATGAATTTTTCTGATAGCGAAATTGTTGCTTCAATATTAGCAAACCAAGGTTACAATACTACTCAAAATCTAGAAGAAGCTGATTTAGTATTAGTTAACACTTGTTCTATTCGAGATAAAGCGGAACAAACCATTAGAAAACGCTTAGAAAAATATAATGCTGTCAAAAAGATTAACCCTAACATGAAAGTAGGAGTTCTTGGCTGTATGGCAGAACGATTAAAAGACAAATTTTTAGAAGAAGAGAAAATTGTAGACATGGTTGTAGGACCAGATGCTTACAAAGACATTCCTAATCTTTTAAAAGAAGTGGAAGATGGTAGAGATGCCATAAATGTAATCTTATCCAAAGAAGAAACCTACGGAGACATTGCTCCTGTTCGATTAAATTCTAACGGAGTAACAGCATTTGTATCCATTACAAGAGGTTGTGATAATATGTGTACTTTTTGTGTTGTTCCTTTTACCCGTGGTCGTGAACGTAGTCGTGAACCACAAAGCATTATAGAAGAAATTCAAGATCTATGGTTGAGAGGATTTAAAGAAATCACATTATTAGGACAAAATGTTGATAGCTATTTATGGTATGGAGGTGGTTTGAAAAAAGATTTTGTAAAAGCAACCGAAATGCAAAAAGCAACTTCAGTAGATTTTGCACAATTATTAGATATGTGCGCTTCACAGTTTCCAAAAATGCGTTTTCGTTTTTCAACATCTAATCCTCAAGATATGCATGTTGAAGTAATTGAAATTATGGCAAAACATCATAATATTTGTAATTATATTCACTTACCTGTACAATCTGGAAGTACTAGAATTCTAAACGAAATGAATCGTCAACACACTCGTGAAGAATATATGACTTTAATTGATAACATTAAAAGAATAATTCCAGATATTTCTTTGTCACAAGATATGATTACTGGTTTCCCAACAGAAACAGAAGAAGATCACAAAGATACTCTTTCTTTAATGGAATATGTAAAGTATGATTTTGGTTTTATGTTTGCTTATTCTGAAAGACCTGGAACGATGGCTGCTAGAAAAATGGAAGATGATGTTCCTGACGAAGTAAAAAAACGAAGATTAACTGAGATTGTAGATTTGCAACAAGTCCATGCATTAGAAAAAACAAAAAGGTTTGTAGGTCAAATTGTAGAGGTATTAGTAGAAAAAGATTCAAAACGCTCTAGTGAACATTGGTCTGGAAGAAACTCTCAAAATACAGTTGTTGTTTTCCCAAAAGAGAATTACAAACCGGGAGATTTTGTAAATGTAAAAATTACTGATTGTACGGCTGCTACATTAATAGGAGAAGCAGTTGAATATTCAACAATTATGCAATAACGAAACGACCTCAATATAATTATCAAATTAATGGAAACAGTACAAGCCATAAAACAACGATTTGAAATCATTGGAAATGACCCAAAACTCAATCGTTCCATAGAAAAAGCTATTCAAGTTGCACCTACAGATATTTCTGTATTAGTAACAGGAGAAAGTGGTGTTGGTAAGGAAAGTATTCCTAAAATCATTCACTCACTATCACATAGAAAGCATGGAAAATACATTGCGGTCAATTGTGGAGCTATTCCAGAAGGAACTATTGATAGTGAACTTTTCGGGCATGAAAAAGGAGCTTTTACAGGAGCTACATCAACTCGAGAAGGATATTTTGAAGTAGCAGATGGCGGAACTATTTTCCTTGATGAAGTAGGAGAATTACCATTAACTACACAAGTTAGATTATTACGTGTACTTGAGAATGGTGAATTTATAAAAGTAGGTTCTTCACAAGTACAGAAAACAAATGTAAGAATTGTTGCGGCTACAAATGTTAACATGTTTGATGCTATTGAAAAAGGAAAATTTCGTGAAGACTTATATTATAGATTAAGTACAGTAGAAATATTACTCCCTCCTTTACGTGAAAGAAAAGATGATATTCATATTCTATTTCGTAAATTTTGTTCGGATTTTGCACATAAATACAAAATGCCACCTATTAAACTAACAAGCGAAGCCGTGCAACATCTATTGAAATATAGATGGAATGGAAACATTCGTCAATTAAGAAATATTGCTGAACAAATTTCAGTTTTAGAAACAAATAGAGATATTAATTTACAAACATTACAGCATTATCTACCAACTGAAGGAAGTAATTTACCTTCAGTTATCAATACTAAAAAAAATGAAAATGATTTTAGTAATGAACGAGAAATTTTATATAAAGTTCTTTTTGACATGAAAGCAGATTTAAATGATCTGAAGAAATTGACACTAGAATTAATGCAAAATGGCACTACTAAAGTACAAGAAACAAACAAAAATTTGATTCAACGAATTTATGGTCAAAACGATGATACTGTACATTTTGAAAAAGAATCTAAAAATGAATTAATCCCTTTACAAAACCCTATTGATTCTGAAGTTTATGAAGACGATTTAGATGACGAAGACTATCTTTTTGCAGAAACAGTTGAAGAAGTTGAAGAAACATTAAGTCTTGAAGCTAAAGAAATTGAGCTAATTAAAAAATCATTAGAACGAAACAAAGGAAAACGTAAAGCTGCTGCTGACGAATTAGGAATATCTGAACGAACATTATATAGAAAAATTAAACAATACGATTTATAAATGAGGTCATTTTTAAAAATATTTGCTCTACTAACGTTATTTTCAATAAATAGTTGTAAATATTATAATTTCACAGGAGCGAAGCCGATAAATGCAGAGACATTTCAGGTGAATTATTTTCAGAATAATGCAGAACTAGTTGAACCTGGAATTGAAAGAACATTCACACTAGAACTTCAAGATATAATTCAAAGTCAAACTAATTTAAATTTAGTTCCACAAGGTGGTGATTTACTATATGAAGGTGAAATTGTTGATTATAGAATTTCTCCAATGACTGCAACTGCAGATCAACGTGCTGCTCAAAACAGACTAAATATAACTATCTTAGTTCGTTTTTCTAACAAAAATAATGAAGAAGACGATTTCGAAAAACGTTTCTCATTCTATCATGATTATCCTGCTAATGAACAAATGACAGGAAGCAGATTAACAACAGCATTAGATGAAATTTTTGAACGAATTACTCAAGATATTTTCAATGAATCACTAGCAAAGTGGTAAATTTCTATAAAAAACAAAAAATAAATTGAACACAAGCATCCTAACATATTTATTAAATAAGCCACAATTAATTGATGAAAAACAAACAATGGCATTAGAAATTGCTTTACAGCAATTTCCATACTTTCAAAGTATAAGAGCATTACATCTGAAAGGTCTATTTAATCAAAATAGTTTTAGGTATAATTACGAATTAAAAAAAACGGCTGCGCACACAAATGATAGGAGTATCCTTTTTGATTTTATAACTTCTAATCATTTTACAACATTACAAAAAAACAACATTGAAGAACAAAGTGAGCCTATAAAAGAGTTTCCAGTTCTAGATAAAGATTCAAAAAAAGAAGAATTACTACAACATCAACCTGAAGTTAATCTTACAAATGTTGATCTAAAGAAAATTGAAAATACTGAAGAGGTTGAAAATGTAGAGCAATTTTTATCTCAAACTGAAGAAAAATTAGAAATAGGAAAACCTCTCGAATTTAATCAAAATGAAAAACACTCTTTTCAAGAATGGTTACAATTAACTAAATTTAGTCCTATTGAAAGAGAAAATGTTGAAGAAAATGAAATTTTAGATCCTGAAAAATTAAAAAAAATAGACATTATTGATCGTTTTATAGAATTAAATCCTAAAATTTCACCTGTTAAAACGACAACTCCTATACCTTCAAATATAAAGAAAAGTATAGAAGAACCAACACATTTAATGACTGAAACACTTGCCAAGGTATACTTAGAACAAAAAAAATATCTAAAAGCAATACAAGCATATGAAATTTTAATTTTGAAATATCCAGAAAAAAGTAGTTTCTTTGCAGACCGAATAAATGATATTAAAGATTTACAACAAAATAATAATTAGATTATGGGATTTACAGGTTTTTTAATTGCAATAACAATTGTTTGCTTTTTACTAATTTTAGCTATCATGGTACAGAATCCTAAAGGAGGAGGTTTATCTTCTTCATTTGGTGGTTCACAACAATTAGGTGGTGTACAAAAAACAACAGACTTTTTAGATAAAAGTACATGGACTTTAGGTGGAATTTTAATTGCACTTATTTTATTATCTACATTAGCATTTAATGGAGGTAGTACAAATGATTCAAAAATATTAGGTGACGATGAAATAAGCATCCCTACTACAACTGTCCCTGTTACTCCTGAAGCAACTACACAACCAGCTACAGAAGGAACAGCTCCTGCTAAAACAGAAGAAAAAACTAAATAGGTTACAAAACTATATTACATTACAAAATGCCAGCCTGTCAGTGCTGGCATTTTTACTTTAAGAAAAAATGGCACAAATACGATTTGGCATAATTTCTGAAATCATATTACAAGAAATAACTAATTAAAAAAACATTAAATATGTCATTAAACATTAAACCAATTTCAGATCGTGTCGTGATTGAACCTATGGCAGCAGAAACAACAACTGCCTCAGGAATTATTATTCCAGATACTGCAAAAGAAAAACCGCAAAAAGGAATTGTTGTAGCAGTGGGTAATGGTAAAAAAGACTATACTATGACTGTTAAAACGGGAGATGTAGTACTTTATGGAAAGTATTCTGGCACAGAATTTAAATATGAAGGAAAAGATTTCCTTATTATGAGAGAAGATGAAATTTTTGCAATTCTTTAATCACTTCTAAGAAAAACTTTAAAAAACAATTTAAATAAAAAGAAAAATGGCAAAAGATATAAAATTTGATATAGAAGCACGTGATGGATTAAAACGTGGAGTAGATGCATTAGCAAACGCAGTAAAAGTAACATTAGGTCCAAAAGGAAGAAATGTTATAATTAGCAAATCATTTGGTGGGCCAACAGTAACTAAAGATGGTGTTTCAGTTGCAAAAGAAATAGAACTGCAAGATCCATTAGAGAACATGGGTGCTCAAATGGTTAAGGAAGTTGCTTCAAAAACAAATGATTTAGCTGGAGATGGAACAACAACTGCAACTGTACTAGCTCAAGCTATCGTAAAAGAAGGATTAAAAAACGTTGCTTCAGGTGCTAACCCTATGGATTTAAAAAGAGGAATTGACAAAGCTGTTGAAGCACTAGTAGCTGACTTAGGAAAACAAACTGTTGCTGTTGGAGATTCTTCAGAAAAAATCAAACAAGTAGCTTCAATTTCTGCAAATAACGATGAAACAATAGGAGAATTAATTGCTACTGCTTTTGGAAAAGTAGGGAAAGAAGGTGTTATCACTGTTGAAGAAGCAAAAGGAACTGATACTTACGTTGATGTTGTAGAAGGAATGCAATTTGATAGAGGTTTTCTTTCTCCATATTTTGTTACAAATGCAGATAAAATGATTGCAGAATTAGAAAATCCTTACATCTTATTATTTGACAAAAAAATATCAAATCTACAAGAATTACTACCAATATTAGAACCAGTTGCTCAATCAGGTCGTCCTTTATTAATTATTGCGGAAGATGTTGATGGACAAGCATTAGCTACATTAGTAGTAAATAAATTAAGAGGAGGCTTAAAGATTGCTGCTGTAAAAGCACCTGGATTTGGAGACAGAAGAAAAGCAATGTTAGAAGATATTGCTATTTTAACTGGAGGAACAGTTATTGCTGAGGAAAGTGGATACTCATTAGAAGCAACTACTCTAGACATGCTAGGTACTGCTGAAAATGTAACAATCGATAAAGACAACACTACAATTGTTAATGGCTCTGGTAATCCAGAAAACATTAAAGCAAGAGTAAACCAAATTAAAGCTCAAATTGAGACTACTACATCTGATTACGATAAAGAAAAATTACAAGAACGTTTAGCTAAACTAGCAGGTGGAGTTGCTGTATTATATGTTGGCGCTGCTTCTGAGGTAGAAATGAAAGAGAAAAAAGACAGAGTTGACGATGCATTACATGCTACTCGTGCAGCAGTTGAAGAAGGAATTGTTGCTGGTGGTGGAGTTGCATTAGTTAGAGCTAAAGATGCTTTAAAAAATATCAAAGCTGAAAACGCAGATGAAACAACTGGAATCCAAATTGTAAATAGAGCAATTGAAGCACCGCTAAGAACAATTGTTGAAAATGCTGGTGGAGAAGGCTCTGTTGTTATTGCAAAAGTATTAGAAGGTAAAGATGATTTTGGGTTTAATGCTAAAACTGGAGAATATGTTCAAATGCTAAAAGCAGGAATTATTGATCCTAAGAAAGTAACGCGTGTAGCTCTTGAAAACGCTGCTTCTGTTGCTGGAATGATTTTAACCACAGAATGTGCTTTAATTGATATTAAAGAAGATACTCCTGCAATGCCAATGGGCGGAGGAATGCCTGGAATGATGTAATAATATCATAACTGATGTCTATAAATCAAAAAAACCGATTAGAAATTCTAATCGGTTTTTTTAACAAACAACTAATAAGAGATTTATAAATCAAAATTCCTTACAAATGTAGTCTGTAAAATAGGTGTTGAAATATAAATATTATTTCCAATAGCATCCCATTGATTCATATATCCTATTTGTAAATTTGTCTTTGAATTGAATTTATATCCAAAACCTAAATACAACCAATTTCGCGATAAACTTTTTAATGCTAATCCATCCGTTTGTGGCAACCAAAGCTCATCAAAACCATTAAAAAATAACTCTTTCCCATTTTCAAAAGTTTTAATTGGTGTACTTATAGTTATTCTATATCTAAATCTATTAGCATAATCTGTGCCCGTTTTATAGTAAGATCTTTCTGCGTCTACTCCTACTTTATCAAACCATCTATGTTCTTGTCTTAAACGGTGTTGAAAAAAAACCTTTCCTATATCGTGCTTTAATAAAACTTGCTCCCACATATTATTCTCTATTGCTCCAATTTTTGGACTTGGATTTGGATCGTTTGGTTTATTATTAATATAAGAATATCCAACGCTAAATTCAATATTTTTATTCAAATGGTAATCTACAGATGGACGCCATAAAAAAGTACCATGTTCATCTAAAAAAGCACCTGTACGCTCATGCAGTTCATTTGAAACACTCCATTTCGAATTTAAACTCAATCTATTTAGTATAGTAAACCATGTATTCACATCATCATGATGTATTATTTCTTGTGCAGAGGTTACTAAACTTGAACAAAACAAGATTGTTAAAATGGTTATTTTATTAACTTTTCCCATCTTTTATATTATTTTTTTTACATAAAAAATCCCTATTGATAAGCAAATGGTTACCAACTAAAAATTTTAATTAAACTTTTGATTAATCTTTTCTAACTTTTCCTGAAAGTGGATATTTTTAAAACCGATTTAAAAATTCTCTAGCTTTACAAAATTAAAAAATTACCTTGACATCTATAGTTAAATTATAAAAAAAAGTAAGTTTTAGATTACAATAGTTTATTATCAACATTACTATTAGCATAAATGTCTCCTATAAAAAACACTGCCTCCAAAAAGCTGAGTACTATTTGGAAGCAGTTAAATCATCTGTAATTTCTGTTATTCTCTTTTATATTGACAACAGCCGTGTAATTCTTCATACATTGCATCAGTTGTTTTAACTAAATCTGTGTCGTGTCCTACTTTTGCAATAGCTGTTGCTACATCTTCTTTTGTACATTTGTTTTCATCAAGAATTAAATGAATATCTTGACAATCAGAATGCCATTCGGCACTTTTTACTCCTTTAATAGAAAATGCTGCTTTCTCAATACGCTTTTCGCACATTTCACAATTACCTGCAACTTTTAATATTACTTTTTTATTTTTGCTTTTCTTCTCTTGAGAAAAACTTGCTAATGAAACCAATCCTACTAGCAAAAGCATAACTATTTTTTTCATTCTTTTTATTTTTAAGTTACTTATTTTATTTTAAATCGTAATCCTGCATAATACATTTGTCCGAAAACAGGTCCATATATCATACTACTGTCAAAATATGTACCAAAAGGGTTTTCAGCACTTACAATTGCATTATTTTGCTTATAATTTCCTAAATTTTCTCCACCAATATATACTTCAAAAGTACTTGAAAATGTTCTTGTAATTTGTGCATTTACTACTGCAAATGAAGGAGCATATTCTACTAAACGATATTCTGGAATATTACTTGACGTATTTGGTAATCTTTGTTTTCCTAATAAGTTATATGTTGCATCAAATTTCCATTGTTGTCCTTTTTCTTTAATATGAGTTTCAAAAGATACATTTGTAAAAAAACGATGTTTTGCTTGCAAAGCTCTCTGCAATTGACCTGCTGCAAATTGAGTTTGAACATTATAATATTTATAAGCTGATTTTATATTGAAATGTTTAAAAGGCTCAATATTAAATTCTGCTTGAAACGAATTTGCAAAACTTTTTCCGTTCAAATTAAAAAATAAGACTTGTTGCGGACTAAAATCTAAATCTACTACTGCTTGGTTTTCAAAATCTGATCTATAGTAATCTAAAACAATTTCAGAATCAGCTCCAAATAATTTAAAAGATTGAATAAAACTTAATCCATAATTCCATGCAATCTCTGGGTTTAATCCATATAATTTTCCATCATTATTTAAAATTGAAAAATTACGAGATGATGCAAATAGTTGTTGATTTTCTGCAAAAATATTTGCAGCTCTCTTCCCTCTTCCTACTGAAGCTCTTACAACAGCTTCTTTCCACGGATTATATCTTATATGTAATCTAGGTGTAACAAAAGTTCCTAATCTATTATGATTATCTACACGTGCTCCAGCTACCAAACTAAAGTTATCCAAATTGTCATAAGTATATTCAAAAAAAGCACCTACTGAATTATCAATCCTTGAAAAATCTTTAGTAAAATTAACAGCTACTAATTCATCATAAGAATCGTAATTAAAATTTACTCCTGTAGCAAATTTATTTCTGGTATTGCTGATTATTGAATTAAATATTAAATTCGAATAATAACTTTTTTGATGAATATTATATTGATTTAAACCAAAATAAGAATCTTGTTTATGTGATTGAAATGAATTTTGGAAACCAATACTTTGATAAGGCATATCTGGAAAAACATATCCTATTTTATTTGAAAGTTCAATTTTTTCTGTATTAATTTCACTTCCCCATGCATTTGTTGTTAATCTGTCTAATTTTGGATTAAAATTAACTTGCCCTGATTGTTTTTCGTCTTTCATATAACGCAAATTAAGAAAACTTACAAAACCATTTTCTACATCATTATATTGCCAACGATTTAAAATATTAATCTGTTTCCCAATAGGATTGTCCAAGAAACCATCATTATTCATATCATTCTTACTCTGACGAGTATTTCCATGAACAAATAAAGTAGAACTTAATTTATCTGAATATTTTTGATTAAAATGCGTGTTCAATTCAAACCTACTATCTTGCGAACCGTAGACATTTAAGAAAAAAGGAATATCGTTGGATGGTTTTAAAATTTCATAATTAATTTGTCCCGAAATACTTTCATAGCCATTAATAACGCTTCCAGCGCCCTTTGTTATTTGAATACTTTCTACCCATGTTCCAGGAACGAATGATAATCCATAAGCTTGTGAAGCTCCACGAACTGAAGGAATATTTTCTTCTGCAATTAAAATATAAGGACTTGTTAATCCTAACATCTTAATTTGTTTATTTCCTGTTACTGCATCAGAAAAATTCACATCGATAGATGGGTTTGTACTAAAGCTTTCTGAAAGATTACAACAAGCCGCTTTTAGTAACTCTTTTTGCTCCATTGTATGAACATTAGCTACTTGAAATTTTGAATGCTCTGTGCTTTTTTTAGTTTTTGAAACGGTTACTTCATTCAATGTTGTTACAGCTTCTAGCTTTATAGTTATATTTTCAGTTGAAGTAATTTCAACTTTTTGTGTTTTATATCCAATATAACTAACTACTAAACTTGTTGTTTCATCTACTTTTTTAAGTGTAAAATTTCCGTTTATATCAGTTGTTGTTCCAACTGATGTGTTGATCCAAAATACATTGGCTCCTAATAATTCTTCATTATTCTCATCTATTATTTTTCCTTTAATTTCATCTTGTGCTTGAACAAATGAAACAAAAAACAATAGTAAAGCTGTTATTTTATTATACATTCATTTTATTTTAATATTTTTTATTCTCTTTTAAAGCTAAAAAAACATTAAAATTATGCGTAGAACACTAGTTGACAATATAGTTTATAGAAAGGTGGTGCATTCGAATTGCAATAAGAAGAAGGAGATTCTTTTTTAACAAAATAAACACCTTTAAGATTCTCAAAAACTTCAGTAGTGTTTAGGGTATAATATTGTTGCACATCAAATTGAAAAATTTTAGTCAGAATATCATCTGATTTTTTTTCAACTTTTACAATTTCATCTAAGCAACAATTTTTAGAAGCTTCACTTGTAATGCAGCATGATTTTACTACTTCAACACATGATTCTTTTTCTTGAGTGCTTAATGAAATTCCTGCAATTTTGTTTTTACAATAATGTACATTAAAAGCCAATCCTAAATTAGAAAACAGGATAAAAAAGGCTAAAAATATTGATGTGCTTTTTCTAAATTGCATGGTGCAAAAGTATAAAAGTTTTTAATTTAAAAGGTTAAATTGTTACTAAATTTCTATAATTTGACCCAAATACGGAATCATACAATCTATCTTTTGTTTTTCCTCAATTTTCGATTGAAGTCCTTCAGCTGCATCGGATTCTCCGTGAACCAAAAATATTTTTTGAGGTTTTGCTTCCAAATCGGATAGCCAATTCAACAAATCACTTTGATCGCCATGCGCAGACAATCCGTCGATTAAATGAATTGCCGCTTCAACTGGATAATACTTACCATACATTTTTATTTCCTTTGCTCCTTCTAATAATTTTCGCCCTCGTGTTCCTTCTGCCTGATATCCAACCAAGGCAACTAAATTCTCTGGTTTCCCAATGTAACGTTCTAAATACGAAAGCACCCTTCCTCCTGTTATCATGCCACTAGCTGCAATAACAACTTTAGGTTGCTTATCATAAATTGTTTCTATCGTATCTTTAAAATTGGAAATAAGTGTAAACATTTTGCTCATTTCAACACACTCTTCATAATTTAACTTATGCCAATTTCTATATTCTTGAAAAACCTGCAACACACTTATTCCCATAGGCGTATCAATAATATAAGGAATATCTGGAATTCGATCCTGTTTTTTAAGTTGCCAAAGCAAGTACATTACTGTTTGAACACGTTCCACTGCAAAACTTGGTATTATAACATTTCCGCCCCTTACGAAAGTGTTATTGATAAAAATTTCCAAATCAAAAAGCGGATTACTATTAGTATGCAAACGATTACCATAAGTACTTTCTAAAAAAACATAATCTGCTTTTTTAGGTTTTACAGGCGGATAGAGTAAAACATCATCGTCTTGACCAATATCTCCCGAAAATACAAGTGTTTTTTCTTCAACTTGAAGCGAAACGGAACAGGCTCCTAAAATATGAGACGCATAAAAAAAAGAAAACGAAAAACCTTCCTTTAAAACTACTGTGATATCTTTTTCAACAACTCGAAGCAATGGAAAAACGAGCTCTGCATCTTTAACGGTATACAACGGAAGTGCTGGATTATGTTTCGAATAAAGCTCCTCATTTGCTTTCTCGGCTTCTTCTTCTTGAATTTTAGCGCTATCCAATAAAATCAGTTTTGTAATTTCTTTAGTTGGGGCTGTACAAAATATTTTACCGCTAAAACCATCGGCAACTAATTTTGGTAACCATCCGCAATGATCCAAATGCCCGTGCGTTAGAATTACAAAATCAATGGATTCAGGATTAAATGATAATGGTTCTCTATTTAAATTACGCAATTCTTTTAATCCTTGAAAAAGACCGCAATCTATTAAAACGGTACCCTTTTCAGATTCGATTATAATTTTGGAACCTGTAACCGTTCCGGCCGCTCCTAAAAAATGTACTTTCATAAATTATTAACTTAAAAGTTGTTGACACTCATTTAACACCTTTTTTATTCTTGATTGACTCAATTTTAATTTAGCAAATCCGTTTTCATGATGGACTAAATTATATACTGTTAGAATTTCCTGTAACAATAAAATTTCTTTCTCAGCTATTGTTAGCGTAGTTAAACATGTAATTGGGTAGACTTTAAATTGAGTAACCAATTCTTTCAATCCATTTCCCATTGGATAATCCCAACTTAAAAGATTTAACCCCGAACACTCTCCAAATTTTATAGCTTCAGATGTAAACCTATTATTGGTAACAATCCAACATTTTGTAATTTTTTCATCTTCAGAAAAAAAACTATGATTAACACTTTTTAAATCATTAAATCGGGATAAAATATACATTGGAACTTTAACATCTGTTTTCACTTCCTTACTGCCATGAAACTTACATTCAACCATTGCCACATGATTATTTTTTTTAACCACAACATCAAGTTCATGAGATATACAAGCTCCTTCAACCTCTACATTGGTTTTGGTTTGATATCCTTGCAACTCAAAAATCCTAGCTATAAATTTTTCAAAATAAAATCCAGCAGGTCCTAATGCCATAATTCCATTTTTTAAATTATAGCGCGCTGCATGTCCCTTTGAATAATTTTTTAATTTTAAATATGCTAAACGGAAAACTTTTTGAGACGAAATACCATCATATAATTGCGGTTTTATATCGTCAATTATATGATTTGCAGTTTCTTTTGTAGCTCCAGAAGCAATTAGCGAACGAATTAATTTTTCTGTATCGAATTGTACTATTTCTCCAGACTTCTTTTTAATTCTCATAATCGAAAGGATAAAACACTAAGGTAGTGATTTATTTGATTACTTTGTTATAGTAAAATGCAGGAATAAAAAGTATTAAAAATAAAGGTTGGATTAAAAATCGTCTTACATAAAACAACATTAGATAATTGGGTTTTGCATCAAACATTAAAATACTAAAAAAGATGAGTATTAAAACTACAAATAACCAAAAGTATAACCACGAAGAAAAAACAACTATTTTTTTCTGTTTAAATAATAAATAGAGAATTGATAGTGAAAGTATTGTATTAAGCGTATATCTAATTAATAGATTTAAAAACAATTTTAAAGTATTAAATTCAGGTAATTCTTTTTTATGATATTCCGATTTAAAAAATGACAAAAAGGGATCGTAAAATAGTGTTCTTTCAAATGTTCTAATCATCACTATGAAAAGTAACAAAATAAATAACCACAATATTTTTTTCTTATCTTTAAACAGTTCTTTTACCATTTTCTGAAAATTTTGTTACCCAAAAAAACCATAATAAAAACATGATACCATAGATTATAAGTGGAAATATTGTTCCATGAAGAAATTCTTTATATTCTGGATAATGATATAATGCATAAACTAAAAAAGCAATTCTTATAATGTTTAAAACATGAAGAAGTACAAGTCCAATTATAATATAAGTAATTGTTCTAATAAAACTTGTAGAAAATGCAAAAACAAAAGAAACAAACAATATCATTACACTTATTGCATTACAACCTTCAACAACCCTTGCAACAAATTTTCCGTTGTATATTAATCTTACAAATGATTCTTGTTGTTTTTCTATAATTTGACAATCAAAGTTAAAAAAATGCATTAAAGCATACACTTGTTTAGCTACACTTTTAGTAAATCCGTCTACTTCATTTAAATCTACGTTAAATTGATTTAAATAAAGTGCATACAAAAAAGCAGAAACTACATAGAAGAGTAAAAACTTTATTAAAAAAATAAAGAAAAATCGATATTGCGAAAAAAGTAACTTCAAAGGAGTAATTTTTAACAAAAATATGTATTTTTTGATAGCGAAGATTAAATACTTTTGTAAAAAAATAAATTATGTCATTTGAAACTTTAAAACCTCAAGTAATTAATATAATAGAGAATTCCGATTTTTCTCGCGATGATAAATTAAAGCGTATTTGCCAACTTCTTCAGGATAATATATCTTATTACAACTGGGTTGGTTTTTACTTTGCCAATCATGATACTAAAACATTACATCTTGGACCATATGTTGGAGCAGAAACAGATCATACTGTAATTCCTTTCGGAAAAGGAATATGCGGACAAGTTGCTGAATCAAATGCTAATTTTGTTGTACCAGATGTTGCTGCACAAGACAATTATATAGCTTGTAGTTTTACAGTAAAGTCTGAAATTGTGGTACCTTTATTTGTAAACGGACAAAACATAGGACAAATAGATATTGACTCTCACGTTATTGATCCTTTTACTGAAGCTGACGAGCGTTTTTTAGAATTTGTGAATGAGCAAGTAGCTACTTTATATTAAAAAACAAATCCTGCTAAAAAGCAGGATTTGTTTTTTAAACTATTCTTTTATAATCTTTTTCACATATACCTTCTGACTTGCACTTGCTGTCATCTTTAAAATATAAATACCCGAAGCATATTCTTCAAAGCTTATTCTTTTTTGGTTTTTCAAATTCAACAATTCTTTCCCTGAAATATCAAATAATTGTATTTGAAAATCATCCAAATCAGTACTAAAAGTAATAAAATCAGTTGTTGGATTTGGATAAATAGTAATTTTATCCTCTGAAGTAAAATCTTCACTTGATAAAATGCTGTCTGTAATTTTCCAAAGTTCAACACCTTGTGTAGGGTAATTTCCACCAAAATAAATTTCATTATTATAAACTATAGGTTGAAAAGCTGTAACTCCTGTTGGTACATTTAATGCTCCAGTATTTGTCAGTTGTTGAGTACCCGAATTTGTGCCATCAGTTACCCAAATTTGCTGAACATTATGTTCAAAAATAAGTTTGTTACTTAACACTGTGAATTTTTTATCTTGAACAGAAAAATTAGGAGATTCATTATTAAGAGAACTGGTATTAATTACTTTTATAGTTCCATTTTCTGTGCCATCCGTTTTCCATATTTCAAATTGATTTGCACCAGCTGTGCCATCTTGAGCTGCCAAGTATAATTCATTATTTAGCATAAAAAAAGGATTATTTGAACCAATGCCACTATTCAAATTTCCTGGATAAATATCTTTTATTCTATCCCAACCATTAGTATTTGAATATTTATACAATTCGTTTCCTGTTATCTGATTTAAACCCACATCATACCCTCTTGCAGCAAAATACAATTCATTATTAAATTCGATAAAATAATCTGGATTGCTTCCTTTTCCAAAAGAAGGATTTAAAGTATTAGGAAAAATATCAGCCACCATTGTTGTACCTACAGCTGTACCATCAGTTCTCCAAAGTTCTCTACCATTTGTTCCATCATCAGCCGAAAAAAACAAATAGCCATCATAAACAAAAAGATTATTTGGACTAGAACCAGCAGCCAAGTTAGCCGCTGTTGAAGGATTAATTTCTAAAAACAACCCCGTTCCAGAAGAGGTTCCATCTGTTACGTATAATTCTGGATTTTGTCCAGCTGTACTATACGCTAAAAAATAAATTTTATCATTATAGGTTACCATAGGAGTTCCACCACCTGCAAAAATTGGATCTATTATCTTTACAGTTCCAGCAGGTGTTCCATTAGTTTTCCAAAGTGAAGATGGTCCAGAAGCTTCTCTCGCCCAAAAGTATAATTCACCATTCAATTCTGCATAAAAATCTGGATTATCGGAAACATCAGAGCCATTCGGACCAGGATAAATATCCAATAATACTGTTGTACCACCAGCTGTTCCATCTGTAATAAAAAGTTCCATACCGTGTACTTGAGATGAAGCATGAAATACTAATTTGTTATTAATAACTTTTAACGGTTTTGGATTATAACCCACTCCATTTCCATTTAAGTCAGACACTAGAGTAGCTCCTGATCCAGTGGTTTTATATAATCTTTGTTGAAAACTAATAGAAGCATTGAAAAATAATTCTCCATTATATTCCATAAAATACCTAGGACTACTACCATTACTTCCCATATTAATTTCAGCAACCTGAGTAAATTGATATTGCGCAATACTAAATTGACAAAACCAAATAACAACAATTAGTATGTATGTCTTTTTATTCATGATTTTTTTTGTTTTATGACTATTTCTAGTTAATCTTTATTTTTTTACAATTTTATAAGAGAGGATTTCTCTTCCATTATCATTTCGAAATTATCCTGAGCATTTAACAGATAACTGGTTAATAAAAGAAAAACATGTAATAAAGTAATTTTTTTAATTTTCATATATAAAGATTTTAATTGTTTTAATCCACTTTTTGACATAAAAAATGGGTTCACTTTATTCGTTGGTAGAAAACCAATTAAAAAGTAAACCCAAAAACAAAAAAATCTATTTTATTTCTTTTTTAGTACGATTTCTACCCTTCTATTTTTCATTCTTCCTTCTTCTGTTTCATTAGAAGCTATAGGACATACTGGTCCAACTCCTAAAGGTGTTAAACGTGTACCAAAATCACCATAATTATTCATCAATGCACTTACAACTGCTCCTGCTCTATCTTCTGACAATTGTAAATTAACATCTAAAGAACCTACATCGTCGGTATGCCCAACAATATATATTCTAGCTTTCGGATTCTGATTTAGATAGTCTCCAACCTTTTCAATTACCGTAAAAGAACTTTGCTTTAATGTTGCTTTTCCTGTGTCAAATAAAATCCCATCTAATATTAATTTTCCTTCTTTTTCTAATTTATCCTTAATCACATCCGCATTAATTGTAATTAAACCACTTTGAAGTACTTCTTGCTCAATTACTTCCACACACACTTTAACTGGTTTACCATCATAAGTAGGTGTCATTCCGATTTCAACATAATAAACTTTATCTGAGGTAGTTATTTTGCCTACTATATACCGTTGTGATACATGATAGGTTCCAAAATCATAATAGTGTGAAATTTCTCCATTACTTTGACGATTCTCTTTACCGTAGACTTTCTCAAAAAACTTAGCACTATACCATGCAGTTGTACCATCGCATTCACCTCCTTTACATTGGAACAAAATTTCAGCATTACTAGCTTTAAAAGCATCTTGATAATTTTTCATTACCTCAACTGTAGATTTACCCAAAGGAATTTCATAAACAATTGAAGTTTGATGCCCTGCAACCTCTAACCATTTTTGGGGTTCTTTTTCTGGTTTTGCAGGTTTTATGGCAAATTTTAATTCGTTATAGTCTTTTTGGAAATAATATACAATCTTAGAACCAGGATAACGTGTCACCAATTCATGATCATTTGCTTTTTCAATATCTTGTCCAAATACCGTAAAACAAGATAAGAACAGTAATAGTAAAAATTTAGTTTTCATAAGTGTAGCTTGTTGATTCAGATGTAGTACTACCATTGTATATTGTGGTTGTAGTAAACGACATTACTTTGTTGTCTTCTAAAGTATAATTCATTGTTACATCAAAAATAGGTTGGGTCGTATTATTCGCGTTATACTCTTTAATGGACTTAATATTATATTCTGATAAAATATAAATATTTATACCATACTCATTATAAGAATAGATTCGAGAAAAGAAAGGATATATTTCTACAGGTGAAAATATAAATTGGTCAAAACCCATTTGTTTTTTAAAGAATTTATACACAGGATTTTTATGCGATTCATATTCGTAAATAGCATACGACGTTAAAACATATGGATCTAGTGGATTTCCTGTGCCTAATTTATCAACTCTAGTAATTCTATTAGCAGCATCATAAGTATAAGAAAAACGAGTTAATTCGTCATTGTCCGTAATTGTTGCTATTCTTCCAACACCATCATAAGTAACATTAATAGTATTTTCTAAAGTGGGATTATAAAATTCAAAGTCTGATATTCTATAATTATTATATATCACATCTATCTGATAAGTATCATATAAAATTTTATTTAGAAATGCATCAGAATCATTTGTGTATTGGAACTCTAGATAAGGAAATGTATCGGTAACATTTTGAATTTGTCCATTAGCATTATAGGATACAAAATAATCGTTTCCAAAAGTTTGCCCAGCTATCCATTTACCAGAATTGTCATAGTTAAAAGTTACAATATTATTTGTTACTCCTTGAGAAGAAGTTATACTTTTTAGTTTTTTTTCAGGTATTTCAACTGGTGTATTATCATCATCTTTTGAACATGATGCTAAAATTACAAAGCAGAAAATTACTATTGATTTTAATCTATTCTTCATCATTATATTTTTTGTTTTATGTTTTTACCAATTTGTAGTAGCTTTTCTTTTATTTCTTCTGAATTAACTGTTCCTGAAGAATTAAAAAGTACCTCAACTAAATAGGCTTCATTTAATTGAAATTTGATTTTTTGTACATTTTGAAAATCGGGTTCAACCCAATGATATCCATTCGTTCCAAAGCCGTCAATAGGAGTTGGTTTGATGATTTGTTGTTGACTTCCCAAAACTCCTTTCTCCTTATCCATCCGTAAGATATTTGAAAACTTTCGAGGCATATCCTCCATTTCTAAATTAGAAGAAATGGTAATCATGATTTGACTAGCTTTGGTAACATCTTGAGGAACATTCCAAGTAAACTCACATCTATTCGTATCTGGATAAGGATTTCTTGTGTAGCTTTCCATTGTTGTTACATCTGCTCCAAATGTTGTAGCAATATCCTCAATAGAAACTAAATCACATGGATTTATTAGCACTACTTCATCTAAGTTCTCCTGTTTATTTATCTCAATATTGGAATTGGCATTTTCTTTTTTCTCAGTACAACTGAAAAATATTGCTACTAATACTATACTTAAAATGTTTTTCATCTTATTATAATTTATCTACTTTATAAGTAATACGGATAGTATCATCCCCTTTTTTAATCACTAAATAGTTGGGTTTTCCCATTTTCAAATCCTTTAAAAGCGTTGATTTCTGTTGGAATCCAAAATCAGTATCAGTCCTTAAATTCAATTCCTCTGATATGTTGCACTGCAGGTTTACTTGAAGATCTTGATTTGCCAATTCTCCTTTTATCAAGAATAGCCTTTCTTTATTGATATCTCTTTTACCTAAATAGAAAATAGTAGTACCATTCTCATCTTGATATCGATTTCCCGAATCTTGCTTAATATCAAAAGTATTGGAACTTGAAACATCCCAAATTCTTGGTGGTATATTATTTACCGAACTAACTTCAACAGTTCCCGATTTACTTTTACCATAAATCCTAACACCAATGGAACCATACAGTTGGACAGTTGAAGCCAATACCGACTTTCTAAAAGAAGTTTGAATATCAACAACAGTAATTCTGTAAAGTCCAGCATAAGGGGAATCATCACATAAATTTGTTTTTGTGGCTTTTGTACCATTCCATATTTCATTCAAAGCATTGTTCCAACTCCATTTGCCTTTGAACGCATTACATTCCATGGTGAATTCAAAGTTTCCTGTCCTGCCATTATTGGTAAAGGTTCCTATTAATTTATCACCCACTATAGTTGCTTCAATGTATCCTACATTTTTGTATTTCCCTTTTACTTTATTGCCAGTTTGTTCCAAAACAACAGTTCCAAAAGTGGTTTGCCAAGTACCGCTCCAAACAGCAGATTTCAATGTTGTAGAAGGTTTATCATATATGATTTCACCATTCCAATCACCTCCTGATAAAGAAGTGTTCCAACCCCATTTACCAAAAATTTTAGTATCCAGAAAATTCCATTTGAAAGAACCCCATTTGTTATCCCCATGTGCAAAAGTTCCAACTAAATACCCATGACCCGTAAATTTATCTGCAACAAATTTCCCTACTACTGTTCCTCTTTCTCCATAATCGCCATAGACAATCGAATCCTCTTGAATTAATTTTACAATACCATAATTTGTCCTATAGGTACCATCAATTTGAGCATAACAGCATTGAATTAGAAAAAATGCAATCACTATTTTTAAATTTCTCATAGGATTAGTTTTTTTCAATTTTAAAACCTATTGCTATCCAATTATCTTTGTCTTTTTTATTTGCTAAATAATATTGCTTACCGAACTCAATGTCTTTTATTTTTATACTTCTTTGTTTCCAACCAAATTTATAATCTGGTCTACCTGTTAATTTTTGTGTAACATCCATTTGGACATTCACTTCTAAATTTTCATTGGCTAAGTCCCCTTTTATATCAAATTCAATAATTCTATCGATATTGTAATACATATTAGAATCTGAAACTTTTATCAATTCATATATGCTTTCAGAATTTTTATTACTGCTATCTTCATTATTCAGAGCACTATTTTGTTTCAGTTTAACAGGATCTGAGGAAGAAATATCCCATAGTCTTGGTTTCTTATTTCCAATAGCTTTAATTTCAACATTACTTGATGTTGATTTTCCATACATTCGAACACCAGCTGTACCAAAAACATCTACATTTGATGTTAAAGGATTATCTAAATCATAAAAAAAAGTGTCAATATCAGCTTTTAAATGTGTTAGTGTTACTCTATATCTTCCTTTATAATCTTTTTCCGTTTTTATACTGCTAGTTGGATTACTTAATCCTTGAGATGTTGTTGTTAGCCCCCCTGTAGCCGTTTTATAAGTTGTAGTTAAAGAAGCACTTACACCTGTCAAAGACTTAAATTCTGCTACCGTCATTGGTTTTAAGAATTTGACAGAAAACTTAGTTTTTTCAGCAGTATTCACTTTTCCTATTTCACCATACCAAACGGTTATATTCTCACTATTTTCCGATTTTATATAACTTTTATAAAGATTGTATTGTGTATTTCCATTATAAAAAGAACCATAAGCTACCGTTTTCAAATCAGTATCGAGCTTGGCTGTAAACGATTTTCCATCTTCAAACTTGCCTTCTAAATTGAATCCTTTTTGCTGCAAATTAAGTTTTTTGGTAAATCCGTTAGGATACGATTTAAACTCATACTGCCCAGACCATTTGTCCATTTTCAGACTTGGAAATGCATCCGATTTTAATGTTCCTGTCCAATTGCCTCTATTGGTAGTTTCTCCTTGCCATCTCCATTCTCCTGTGAAGGATTTATTATCTGAAGCCAATTTGAAGTAAAACTCCCCTACTTTTCCATTATTGGTAAACTTCCCATTAATGGTATAACCTGATTGTATGGCATCAATTATACCTATTGAAGAGTAATCTCCGTAAACTATTGGTCCTTCATGAATAAGTTTTACTTCTCCAAAGGAAGTATTCCAAGTTCCTGTAAAATTTTGTGCTTGTACTAGTATTACAAACAAAAAAGTAATTATTGTTGTGATTTTTTTCATTTTGCTTTCAGTATGAAATAAATTAATAAATGATTATTACATCAGCAATTTTTAGCTGAGTACTAGTATTTATCATAGCATAATACGTTAGACTACCGTTTTCTGACTCATTCGTAATAGTATAATTTTCACCACTAAAAAATAGTGATGATGCAGCATTTCTATCGAAAAACAAAAAATCTCCATTGGATAAAAAAGATGAAATAAATGCGAATAATTTATCTTGATTTGCGTAGATACCTCTAATACTTGGCACTATGTTTTTAGAAAATACAGAGACATTATTTGAAGAAACTCCTATCAAATTCTGATTTTCTCCATAGATGAGGGTTCCTGAATCTGTTCCATTGGAATAGTCATAAGTATTATTAGTACTATCAAAAGTTAAAACATATGGTTCATTTTGTCCAGATATTGAAACAGTAGCGTTCTCTCCATTATAAGTAACAGTAATAATTTTAGCAACATTACCAAATGTTTGAGTAATTTGAGAAACTTTTTTATCTGCATTGTAATTGATTGTTCTGTTCTTAACACCATCAACATCGGTTATTTTCATAGCTGATAGTAAACTATTTTCATTATAACTAAACTCATACAAAGTAGTTGTTGTTATGTTGCCTTGCTCTGAATATGTATTAAGTATTACTTTTTTAGCATTTCCTAAGGTTTCTTGTTGTGGAGTAGCATCATCATCTTTAGAACAAGAAATCAAAGAAAAAACAGACACAACTAATAAGGTTAAAATATTATTTTTCATTTTTATTTTTTTAAATTTTTAATAAAATAAATCTTCTTTTTTCACTTGAATAAAATTCATAACAGGATATTTACAAACAATTTTTCCTTGTATAGGTTTCCAATTTTCAGGTTTATTAGTATCTAAAAAATTCCCTGCCTTTCCAGAAAATTCAATTATAACTTCATCTTGATTTAATTTTGCTATAGTTGCTTCTCCTTCTAATAAAGTGTATGCAAATCCATTTTCCTTTGCCATAGTAACACTTACTACCGTTCCATTAGCATCTCTAGGATCTAGTTTTCCTTCTTCGTTTTTGCCTGAAATAGGCTTTACATCAAGCATATTTTTTAAACCTGAAAAAGAGATGTTAATTTTAGCATCATCACTATCTATAGAAAAAACCATCATCTGTTTTCCCGCTGTATTCATAATGGCTTTAAAATTTTCTTCAGTAGTAAAAAGAGGCTTATCATCATAGGTAATTTCAATTTTAGCTTGATTCTGATTAGCTCTTTCAATATTCTCAGAAGCGACACCTACTTGATTTAAAGTTTTTTCTATTACAGAATTAGTAACACTTTCAGTCGCTTTGTCTTTAGCGTCTTGACAACTTATATTAAATTGCATTGCAATTAGTAGTAAACTGATTTTTTTCATTATTATAATTTTTGGATAGTAAACAAACTCATATTTATCATTCTTACTTTTTCCTCTAAAGCAATTACCTTCATGGAACTTTGTTTTTTAGATTGTTTATTAAAAAAAGTCATTTCCATCACATAACCATAGTCTGTATTTAACAGTTGCATTGGGTTTTCTTCTTTCTTTTTAGAGAATAACTTAGACATTCCTCTTAAATAATCTTGGTATTCAAATTTAACATCTGGAGCATACCAAGCATTAATTCGGCCTTCATCATAAGTAATATTGTATTCATGACATGTATATCCATTCATCATTTTAGTTTTCCCTGTTTTCTTAACTGATGGTACAACATCTGAGGCTTCTTGACTAGAAATGTCTTGATTACCCATCATTTTTTCCATCCATTCTAAAGACATTACCTGAGCAGTTCCATTAGAAATATCTAACATAATGGCTGATTCATTTTTCATATCAATAATAAATGGATCTCCATTTTTTTCCATTTCTGTGAGTAAAGCCATTTTACCATAACTCTGTTTCATAGTTGTTTTTTGAAGATTAGAAGTAAGATCTTCCACTTCAATTGTAGCGGTAACTGGGAAAACATATTTAGATTCATATTTTATTGCATCGTCATTTCCACTAAATATATTGCCTGGAAATTCAGTCTGATTGCCATTTTGGGTTGCTGATTTCTTTTTTTTAGATTTCTTTTTTATTTTTTTTGGAGTTTCAAAAATGGTATCAACAGTCGCTTCTGTAGTTTGATTAATTTTTTCATCCGTTTTCCTTTCCAAAGCATGTTCCATAGACTGTTGCGCTTTATCTTGTAGTTTTTTAAAAAACTGAGCATTAATGGTATGACTAAAAAATAAAGTCATTAATAATGTCAAACAAAAATGTTTCATGAGTTATAGATTTTAAATGTTTATTGTTCATTTGTAGAAAAAAAACAAAAAGGTAAACCCATAAATATTATTTTTGTTTTAAAGTTTACTTTACAAAATATCTGCTACTAATGAATGAGAACAACATAGTTGAAAGAATAAAACAAAATGACACTGCCATAATAAAGAAGATTTATGTAGAAAATAAATTGGCTTTTTTTAAGTTGGCAAACCGTTATGCTATTCCTAATGAAGTTGCTTTAGATATTTATCAAGATAGTATTGTTGCTTTAGTTGAAAATGCAAGAAAAAATAGCATAGATAATCTAAAAAGTAGTGTTAGTACTTATTTAATTGGAATAGGAAAATTTATGATTTTTAATTATCTAAAAACAAAAAAATCGGTTAATTTGAGTGAGTTAGAAGAGATTGAAACCATAGAAGATTTTACTACAAATAACGATTTATTAAACGAACGAGAATTATTACTAAAAAATGCCTATGAAAAATTAGGAGAACAATGCCAGAAAATTTTAAATCTATTTTATTTTGAAAATAAAAAATTAGAAGAAATACAAGTGATTTTAAAATATGAGAATAAAGATGTTTTAAAAAGTCAAAAATCGAGATGTATTTCTCATTTAAAAAAATCCCTAAATCCAAAGAAATGATGCATGAGTTAATTGAAAAATATTTTGAAAAAAATCTTTCTGAAGAAGAGAAAATTCGTTTTGATAAAATGCTAATTGAAGATGTCGATTTCAAAAATGAATTTGAATTCTATTCGGAATTAAAAAATGCTGTGACAGTTTCAGAGAGACAAAAAATAAAGAAAGAGATTCAACAATTTGAAGCTATTGAAGACAAGCCTGTTTTTACATTAAAACGCTATTTTCCTTATGCAGCTATTTTATTGATAATGGTTTCATTTTGGGTTTACTTTGTTATAAACCGACCAAATAATGATAATTTATACCTTACTTATTTTGAAGCATATCCAAATATAGAAATTTCAAACACAAGAAGTGAGCCTAATCAAAAATCAGTCATTGATGATGCTTTTATAGCTTATGATACTGAAGATTTTAAAAAAGCAAACGAGTTGTTTGATTTGGCTTTAAAAATTTCAAATACAGATTATATTCAATTTTATAAGGCTATTTCTTTAATGAAACTTAATCAACACAAAGAAGCTTTGAAATTATTTGAAGTTACAAATTGGACCACAAGTTATAAGGAAAAATCTATGTGGTTTCAGTCACTTTGCTATTTGAAATTAAACCAAACGAAAGAAGCTAAAACAATGTTATCAATACTTTCAAAAAAATACTCTTTCAAAAATAAAGAAGCTAAAGAATTACTTTCTAAACTTTAAAAAATAGATAAGTAAAAAAGCAATAATTACTAAACTTAAAAACACATATATCATGATATAATTATTAGGTTTAGAAAACAAAGCATCAGAATTTCCATTTAAAACAAATCCAGACCAGTAATATGGATGCTTCAGTTCGGGTGCTTTTACTGTAGATAAAAATTTAATTTTTGCTTTTTGTAAGGCTTCATTTTTGGGCAAACCATCATTCAAATATTCATAAAAATATTGCATGATTTCAAAACCTTGTTTGTCTGGAGTTTCCCAAAGACTATGAATAGTTGAAGATACTCCACTAAATGTAAAAGCTCTAGATAAACTCATTACTCCTTCTCCTGCATGATTTTTCCCTAAACCTGTTTCACAAGCACTAAGTACAACTAAATCTAAAGGTAAATTCATCGCATACAAATCAGAAAAATATAAATCTTTATCTTGAAAAATAAGTTTTGATTTAAATTCATTTTCATAATCTATTTTTGCATGCATTGCTAAATGATAAACCGTGTTTTCTTTATACTTCAAAAAATTATTTATTGTAGCTTGATCCTTTGTAAAATAATTAGCATTAAATTTTTCATGTAGAAACAAAGCTTCTTTTTCTGCAAAAGGTAAAATACTATAAGGACTTTCTGTATAATCTGGCTGAAAAACAGACATTGTAATATCTTTCCTTTTTTGATGCTTTTGATTTTGTAATTCTAATAGAGATAATGAATTAGAATAATTAATTCTAAAATTTTGAATTAGAAATTTACGCTCATTATCTACTAAAGTTTCAAAAGGCATACCATTCAAAAAGGTATTTGTTACAATAGTTAAATTATTGTTTGTAATATTAAATGGTTTTATTAAAATAGTATACAGTTCGTTAGAAATATTTTCCATAGGTTTTCTATTATCAATTTTTAAAAGATATTCTTTTACTCTTGCTTTTAAATCATTTATATCACAAACTCTTTTTACTGTTACTCTATTAGATTCATCAACATAAACACCGTAAACACTTGTATCGGTTTTATAATATATTAATACTGGACTTTTAAACTTTAATAGAAATTGATTAAAATTGAAATTCGGATTTAAAAAAGTATTCAAAAAAGGAAAATCATTTTTCAATTTCCTTTCTAATAAATCAATTTTATTTTTCAATTGATTTGCTTTAAACTTATTATCTACTGAACTATTCTTTAAATAAAATGTCATTTTAGATTTTAAAGCATTAATTTCAGATAAATAGTTTGTCCCTTCTACAAAACTTTTAAGCTTTTTATTTATTAAAAAATTTTTACATAGATATTTCGATTGAGTATTTTCAATCATTTCCACTATTTCAACATTGTTTTCTTCATTAAGTAAAGCAATTTCCAAAAGACCTTTTCTTATATTTATTACATATTCTTCTAAGCCTGTATTAAACAGTCCACTTTCATAAATATTATTAAACAAACTAACCGATAACTTATAGCCTTCATAAGATTTTTCTAAGCAAGATCTTCTTTTGGTTTCTCTAAAAATATCGAAATATTCTTTCGCAATCTCATTATTATAAGAGAGTAAATAAAAATCTGCATTATTACTTTTCTTTATGTAGAAAACTGCTTTATCAAAATTTTTTTCAGATTTATGAAAAGATTTTTCTTGAAAAAAAATCATAGCTTTACTCGTATACAAACCTGCTAAATCTCTATACTCATTTTTAGGACATAGTTTTATTGCTTCATCAATATAAAAATGAGCTTTGTCAAATCTTTTTAATTCTCTCCAAAAATAACTGTAAAAAGAATACATGTCTATCAATGCCTTTTTATCGGAAAATGGAATTAATATTTTTTCAGCCTTATCTAGTAATGAAAACGCTTTTTCATATTCTTTTTTTCTATATGAATATTCTGCATAAATACTTGTTGCATCGGAAAAAATCACTAAAACAGCTTCTTTATCAATCAAATTAATGAAGTAGTTATATAATTGATGATACGTTACTAAAGCTTCATTAGCTTTTCTTTCTGCTATATTTATTTTTAATTGATTATGAAAATAACTTAAAATCTCTTTGTCAATAAAAGAAGGTGCAATTCGATTAACAGCAGGAATATTTTTTTTAAGCTTAGTAAAATAAAACTTTGCATTGTCTAAATCACCATATTCTAATAAATTACTTATTAAACTATTATATGATGATATTAAATTAATAGTATTACCGTTTGTACTCCTTTCCCAAATTGAAGTTGCTCGTATATAATAATTTTGAGAGTTTTTAAAATCTGAAACTTTATAATATGAAGCACCAAGATAGTTATACAATAAGGCAGCCTCTTCAGATTCTACCTTCCCATTTTTAAAATAGATTTCCTCAGCCTTTCTATAATATTCTATTGTCTTATTTTCATTGTTTAATTTTTTATAAATAAAAGCTATATCTATAAAAAGCTCCACCTGTTCTTCAATATTTAATATTACCTTTTTATTTTCAACATCATATAAAAACTGTAAAGCAATTTCCAAAGCTTCAACCCAATCACCTGTTGCATTACCTACAGTAAAACAATAGTTTTTATAAAACTCCAAGAGAAAAAAATCAGAAAGAAGTTTATCTGATTCTATTTTTCTTTTCAAATTTTCCAGTAATTGTAATTTTTGTTTCCAATCATTCATTAAATAATAACTTGATAAGGTCAATTTAATCTCATTAGTAGCATATTGATTGGAGTTTTTATTTACAAAGCTATTCAGACAAAACGTTCTTACCTGAATAGATTCTTCATATTTTTCCACTTTATGAAGTGAATCAGCTTTTTTATCTAACTCATAGACTGATTGAGAGAAAGTTAGATGAATTATAAAAAAAAAGAAAAATATAAGTCTCATTTAAAAAAATATGAAAAACAAATATAAAAAAATCAACACTATAATGATTGTTAATACTAAAATTAAACTTATATTTGCAGCCGAATTGCTACCATACAATTCATACATAATAATCATTTAAATAATATTGGCATGTACTTAACTAATGAAGTTAAAGCTGAAATCTTCGCAAAACACGGAGGAAAAGCTGAAAACACTGGATCTGCTGAAGGGCAAATCGCTTTGTTTACATTTAGAATTAATCACTTAACAGGACACTTGAAACAAAATCGTCATGATTACAACACTGAGCGTTCGTTAGTGAAACTAGTAGGTAAAAGAAGAAGTCTTCTTGACTACTTAAAGAAAAAAGATATCAACAGATATCGTGAGATTATTAAAGAATTAGGAATTAGAAAATAATCAACTAAAGGGGCTTCGCGCCCCTTTTTGTTTTATATATTTTAGAGAAAAAGTTTGGTTTTTCATTGGGTTTCAAACAACTACACACACAACAACAACACAACTAAACCCTTTGTTTAATTAAGAATTACAATTATGATTCCAAAAGTATTCCAAGAAGTAATCGATTTAGGAGATGGTAGAACCATTTCTATCGAAACTGGAAAATTAGCCAAACAAGCTGATGGATCTGTAGTAGTGCGTATGGGAGATGCTATGTTATTAGCAACTGCTGTATCTGCAAGGACTGCAAATCCTGGTATTGATTTTCTACCATTAACAGTAGATTATCGTGAAAAATTTGCTGCAGCCGGACGTTTTCCTGGTGGATTTTTCAAAAGAGAAGCACGTCCTAGTGATAGTGAAGTATTAACAATGCGTTTAGTGGATCGTGTTTTACGTCCTCTATTTCCAGATGATTATCATGCTGAAACGCAAATCATGATTCAGTTGATGTCTCATGATGATGAAGTAATGCCAGATGCATTAGCTGGTTTAGCTGCCTCAGCTGCACTTGCTGTTTCTGACATTCCTTTTTACAATTTAATTTCAGAAGTACGTGTTGCACGTATTGACGGAAATTTTATCATTAACCCTAGTAGAGAACAATTAGTACAATCAGATATTGATATGATGATTGGTGCTTCTATGGATTCTGTAGCAATGGTCGAAGGTGAAATGAAAGAAATTTCAGAAGCCGAAATGGTAGAAGCAATTAAAGTTGCTCACGAAGCAATTAAAGTTCAAATTCAAGCACAATTACGTTTACAAGAAGCTTTTGGTAAAAAAGAAATTCGTGAGTATGAAGGAGAAAAAGAAGATGAAGCTATTTACGAAAAAGTAAGAACTGCTGCCTACGATAAAATTTATGCTATTGCTCAAGAAGCATCAGCAAAAAGCGAAAGAGGTGAAAAATTTGCAGAAGTAAAAGAAGAAGTAAAAGCATTATTCACTGAAGAAGAATTAGAAGAGAATGGTGATTTAGTTAGTAAATACTTTTACAAAACAAATAAAGAAGCTGTTAGAAATGTTGTTTTAGAAAAAGGAACTCGTTTAGACGGAAGAAAAACTACAGAAATTAGACCTATTTGGTGTGAAGTAGATTATCTACCATCAACACATGGTTCTGCTATCTTTACTCGTGGAGAAACTCAAGCATTAGCTACAGTAACTTTAGGTACATCTAGAGAAGCAAATCAAATTGATTTACCATCTGAACAAGGAGAAGAAACTTTCTATTTACACTATAATTTTCCTCCTTTCTCCACTGGCGAAGCAAAACCATTAAGAGGAACATCACGTAGAGAAGTAGGACACGGAAATTTAGCTCAAAGAGCGTTAAAAAATATGATTCCTGCGGATTGCCCTTATACTATTCGTGTAGTATCTGAAGTATTAGAATCTAACGGTTCTTCTTCTATGGCAACTGTATGTTCTGGAACATTAGCTTTAATGGATGCAGGTGTACAAATGGTAAAACCAGTTTCTGGTATTGCAATGGGATTAATTACAGATGGCAACAATTTCGCTGTATTATCTGACATCTTAGGAGATGAAGATCACTTAGGAGACATGGATTTCAAAGTTACAGGTACTGCTGACGGTATTACAGCGTGTCAAATGGATATCAAAATTGACGGGTTACGTTATGATATCATGGAACAAGCTTTAGAACAAGCCCGTGAAGGTCGTTTGCATATTTTAGGAAAATTAACAGAAACTCTTGCTCAACCAAGAGTAGAGGTTAAACCAAAAGCTCCTAAAATTATCACTCGTACTATTCCTGGAGCATTCATTGGAGCATTAATTGGTCCTGGTGGAAAAGTAATCCAAGAATTACAAAAAGCAACTGGAACTACTATTGTTATTAATGAAGTAGATGAGCAAGGAGTTGTAGAAATTCTAGGTACAAGTCCAGAAGGAATTGCTACTGTATTAGCTAAAATTGATTCTATTATTTTCAAACCAGAAATGGGAGAAGCATACGAAGTAAAAGTAATAAAAATGTTAGATTTTGGAGCTGTTGTAGAATACACTAAAGCACCAGGAAATGAAGTTTTATTACATGTATCTGAACTAGCTTGGGAAAGAACAGAAAATGTTGCTGATGTAGTTAAGATGGGAGATGTTTTTGAAGTAAAATATTTAGGAATTGACCCTAAAACACGTAAAGAAAAAGTATCTCGTAAACAATTATTACCTCGTCCTCCAAGAGAGGAAAAGAAAATCGAGAAAAAAGATAACCCACAAGGTTAGTTCAATTATTTAATTCATATAAAACTCCACTTTCATACATTTGATTGTGGAGTTTTTGTTTTTGCATTCATCGCGCAACCTTTTTTATTTTACAAGACTACTAAATAAACAAATTTTATAAAAATATAAAAATGAAAAAATTAGCGCTTCTATTTTTAGGAACACACATAATATTTGCTTGTTCATGTGATAAAGACGAACAAATATTTGATGAATCAATCTATTATAACAATGGATACAGATTGTAATACTATACAATCTGTATCATCATATAAATTTTAAAAAACACCATCACTCTTTTTAACCTTTCACTTTACATTTCTTACAAACAACACAGTTATTGATTATTAAATGGCGCTTCTTTTGCAACATATTTACAGTTGCCGAATAAAGTATCAAATCTAAAGAATTAACATTATCAAAATTCTCATAGAACTTCTCTCCTATTCTTTTAAGTAAAGTCTTCATTAATTTTCTTTTAATTTAATTTACCCATTTTATTAAGATGTTTAAAATGTGAATGTATCATCTCTAATAATGTTTTATGATGATAAGGTAAGTCATATTCTGTGGTAGTTTCTTTAATAATGTCATTAATTTCTTTATAGTTTACATGACATATATTTGGAAATAAATGATGTGCTGCATGACAATTAGATCCTCCACTAAAAAATCTTGCCCAACTTTTGTTTGCATTCCAATCACAACTAGTATAAAGTTGATGAACTGCCCATGAATGTTCTAAGTTTTCATCTTTAGGCAAGGGATAATCAGCTTCTTCAAAAAAATGAGTCCCAACCAACATGATTATAAAAATTAGTGATGTAAAAGCACTTGAAGACAAAAAAGCAAATAAAACAAATAACCACCCTAAAGAAGAATAAAACATTGGAAAGATCAATACTATAGAAAAATATAAAACCTTATAAAGGAAAAATCTTGTATATAACTCTCGTTTTGAAAATCCTTTTTTCATCCAATCATACTCTTTTGAAAACAAATATATCCAATCACTAACAAAAACAGAATGCAATAAAGTCAACATATACACAAAAGGAGCGTAATAAACTTGATATTTATGCTTTGATCCCCAAGGATGCGTCGGACTTAGCCTTAAAAGTGGATTTTTATCTATATCAACATCACTTCCTTCTACATTCGCATAAAGATGATGTGAACGAATATGCCGTAATCCCCACAACATAGGATCTATTCCTACAGTTAAAAAACTAATAAAATGCAATATGCTATTTAATTTTTTATTCTTAAATGCTGTATTATGACTTGCATCGTGACCTAAACTAAAACCAATTAAAAGTCCCGACAATTGAAATACTAAATAACTAAGCCAAAATTCTATTCCTGTTATACCATCTAAAAAAAGCAATGAATAAGACAAGTAACATAACGAAAACCAAAAAATACCTTTAGCCCAAAATTTAAAATTACCATGATGAATTAGACCATCTCCCAACTTATTGTAAACTCTTTGTTTTAAAACTAAAAAAAAGAGTTTCTCTGATTCTGATTTATTAAAATATTTTGCTTTCATAAATTAAACTTTAATTTCTAATTCAAAACTATTTTATTAATCACAAATTAATTTGCAGTAAACAATATTAATTATATTTGTATTTGCGAAAATCACAAAATGAAAAATCAAGACTTATTATTAAAAGCAATTCAACAGAAAGTAAAAAACGTATCGCTCTTAGACGAATTAGCAAAAGTATTAGGTATAAGTTACGATGCTTCACACAGAAGAATATCTCTAAAAAGCAAATTTTCAATTGATGAAACTATAGCACTTTGTAATCATTATGACATTTCTATGGATACTTTATTCAGAAATGGAAATAAATATGTACTAGAAAAAACAAAAACTATAAAATCTATTTCCGATTTTAAGTTATACTTAGAAAAATCAGCTTCTTTATTGAGCCAATACAAATCATCTGATTCTTATGTTTATTATTCTGCTAAAGATATTCCTTTGCATTACACCATTGGAGGTAGTTTATTGTCAAAATTTAAAATATATGTTTGGTTAAACATCTTAACATCTGACCAAAACTTAAGCTTCGAAAATTTTGTCATAGAAGAATCCATGTTACAAGAATCTACTAACTTAGTCGCTATATTTGAAAATGTAAAACGAACAGAAATCTGGAATGATACAACCATTAATAGTTCCTTACAACAAATGTATTATTTCTATGAAGCTGGTTTGTTAAGTTATGAAAATGCCCTCTTAATTATTAATGATATCAAAAACATAATCGCATCTATAGAAATTGAAATAAAAAAAGATACTACTAATTTTGAAATATTCTATAATGAATTATTAGTTTTAAATAATACTGTTTTGTTTGCTAATGAATATCATTCATCTTTTTTTATACCTCATAACATGCTAAGTTATTATGTTACATCAGATGTGAAAATTTGTCAAGAAGAAAAAGAATTCATTCAAAATCAATTAAAAAACTCCATGTCAATTTCTAAAGCGGGCAAAAAAGATCAAAAAATTTTCTTTAACAGAATGCATCAAAAAATTGAGTTCTACAAGAACAAAGTTGAAAATTATATTATCGAATAAAAAAAATCATTTTTTTTGTAACTTTTTTACAACCTCTTACGTATAACAAACAGAACACTTAAAATCAAGAGGGATAATATAGATGAGACAACTCAAAATTACCAAGCAGGTAACGAATCGTGAAACTGCTTCCTTAGACAAATATCTACAAGAAATTGGAAAAGTTGACCTTATTACTGCGGATGAAGAAGTAGAATTAGCACAACGTATAAAAGCAGGTGATCAAAGAGCACTTGAAAAATTAACAAAAGCTAATTTACGTTTCGTGGTTTCTGTTGCTAAGCAATACCAAAATCAAGGACTTACTCTACCCGATTTAATTAACGAAGGAAATCTTGGTCTAATTAAAGCGGCTCAACGTTTTGATGAAACTCGTGGTTTCAAGTTCATCTCGTACGCAGTTTGGTGGATTCGTCAATCAATTCTTCAAGCTCTTGCTGAACAATCACGTATTGTACGTTTACCATTAAATAAAATTGGTTCTATCAATAAAATTAACAAAATGTATGCCTTATTAGAGCAATCTAGTGAGCGCGCACCTTCTGCTGAAGAAATTGCAAAAGAACTAGATATGACCGTAAATGATGTAAAAGAGTCTATGAAAAACTCTGGTCGTCATTTATCAATGGATGCTCCTCTTGTTGAAGGTGAAGATTCTAACCTTTATGACGTTTTACGTTCTGGAGAATCTCCAAATCCTGATAGAGAGTTAATCCATGAATCATTACAAACTGAAATTGAAAGAGCTTTAGAAACATTAACTCCTAGAGAAGCTGATGTGGTTCGTTTATATTTCGGATTAGGTGATCAACATCCTATGACTTTAGAAGAAATTGGTGAAACTTTTGATTTAACGCGTGAACGTGTTCGCCAAATTAAAGAAAAAGCAATCAGAAGATTGAAACATACTTCTAGAAGTAAAATACTAAAAACCTATTTAGGATAGTTTTCAATATCTTTTTTTAATTTCATTCTTATATTCAAGAAAATTGAAAATTTGAATTTACGAAACAAAAAAGAATTTAAAATTAACAATATTTAAAGCAACAACAGTTTCAATAACTGTTCGTTTTTTGATTGATGATTGAAACCTCGGCTGATTACCGAGGTTTTACTTTTATACAGAATAAACTTTTAAACAATTAAAGGAAAAAGTATC
Organism: Flavobacterium sediminilitoris; assembly: GCF_023008245.1. NCBI lineage: Bacteria > Pseudomonadati > Bacteroidota > Flavobacteriia > Flavobacteriales > Flavobacteriaceae > Flavobacterium > Flavobacterium sediminilitoris. The sequence continues at coordinate 1,899,136 of NZ_CP090145.1, read as the reverse complement.
TTTGCATCACAACTAATTAAAAGTATCTGTAATAAATTCAGATTAAACAACACACACAATGAAAAATACACTTATTGCTCCTTCAGTTTTAGCGGCTGACTTTGCTAATTTACAACGTGACATTGAAATGATTAACAAAAGTGAAGCCGACTGGTTTCATATAGATATTATGGATGGTGTTTTTGTACCAAATATATCATTTGGTATGCCTGTTTTAGGAGCTATTACAAAACATGCTAAAAAAACTATTGACGTTCATTTAATGATTGTAGATCCTGATCGTTATATTTCTACATTTAAAAAATTAGGTGCAGATATCTTAACCGTACATTATGAAGCTTGTACTCACTTACATCGTTCATTACAAGCTATAAAAGCAGAAGGAATGAAAGCAGGTGTTGCTATTAATCCTCATACTAATGTTTCTCTATTAGAAGATACTATTAATGATATAGATTTAGTATGTATTATGAGTGTAAATCCAGGTTTTGGAGGACAATCATTTATTGAAAATACATATAAAAAAGTTAAACAATTAAAAGAGATTATCACTAGAAATGGTGCTAATACCTTAATAGAAATTGATGGTGGTGTAACAAATCAGAATGCAAAACAACTAGCTGACGCAGGTGCTGATGTATTAGTAGCAGGTAGTTATGTTTTTGGAGCAAATGATCCTATCGCTACTATAGCAAATTTAAAAGAAATCAGTAAATAATAAATATCAAGTCTGTTAGGTAATTATATCTAGCAGACTTTTTAATATTGTTCTATTAAATACTTTATTAAATCGGTTGTGGTAACAATTCCTACTAATAATTTTCCTTCAACAACTGGTAATGCATGAAATTCTTTACTAGCTAATATTTCTGCGGCTTCTTTTATAGTCGTTGTTGGCGTTATAGTAACCACATTCTTAGCCATTACTTGCTCCACAGTAAACATATTATAAACTGTTGCATCAATAATTCCACTTTCATCATCTATTGCATCAACAAATGAAATTCTCAGTAAATCTGTATAACTCAATATCCCGATTATCTTATTTCCATTTACCACAGGAATATGACGGATATGATATTTTTTAAATAAGTTTTCTGCCTTAGTTAAATCATCAGTTACAGTTAACGTAATGACTTCTTTTGTCATAATTGTTGTTATCGGTTCTTTCTTTCTCATGATTTCAAAATTTTACTAGAATATAAAGTTAAGGTTATATTTTAGTATTTAAAAATATAATCATGAAATTATAACAACACTTCTCTTTTGTAAACTTTCCCTTGTTATACTAAATATCAAAACTTCAAATAACAATCATTATATCTAAATATGGAAGAATTATTTAGCCTTTAAAATTAATCATTATTTTGACTTTGTCATATAACTCTGGAAACTCTTGTTTAAATTGATCTGGTGTTTCAAAAAAGTGTTCTAATATTACTGCAATAAATTCAAACTCATTTGTATAGGCATAAATCCTAAAATAATTAGAAGCGATAAGTTTTTTATAGTTTGGCGGATGTTTTACCTGTTCCATTATTTCCTCATAAGTAACAGTAAAAATAGTAGCAGAAGTGTCCGTATTTTTCAATCCTTGATGATGCAATACATGCCCAAATTCATGTAATCCTAAATTTAAATTATCATTACTTATATTATATCCTTCCATAAAATCTTTCCATGAAAATACTATTGCTTTCATTCTAGGGTTAAATTCTCCTTTATGATAGGCATCATTCATTTTAGAATAATAAATATCTGGATATATAACTATTTTATCTATTACAGAAAAAAGATACTTTCTCATTCCAAAAGTTAGCATAATAGCCGTTGCAGCTATTAAAACTCTCATTTCATCAGTCACAACTAATCCTTCATTTCCGTGAAAAGAATATCGCGTTATAAAAGTAGCCACTCTATGCTCAAAGTAAACTTTCTCTTTTGGCGATAATTTTTTATAAAATTCAAATTGATTGTGCAAAATTTGTACTTGACTCAATTTTAACTTCTTTGGAAAAGGATAAAAATGCACATAAATAGGTCTTCTAAAGAAGAAAGCATAAATAGGCTCTATAGCCACATTATAAGTAAAGAAAACCAGAAAGGCTAAACCTAAAAATAATAAAATATACTGCAATGGTTGATTTATTTGGAGCTATGATTACCTAAAAGACGAATATAAAAAATTAAATATAAAATTATCCATTCTATAAAAAAAATATTAGCTTTATATGAAAGAACAAATAGTATAAAAACATTGAAAATACAAACCTTACAAATCGATAAACTTACAACTGAACGATTAATCTTAATTCCATATACAATACAAATTTGCGAAAACATCATCAATAAAAATTTTAGCAATTTATTTGACATGGGATTAAAAAGAGGAAAAAGTTGGCCCGATAATGATGTTATAGAGACTTTACCTAAAATAATTAATAACTTATCACAAGTTGAATCGCCTACTGGATTTGAATCTTGGATGATTATAAAAAAAGAAACATTAGAAATAATTGGAGATCTAGGATTTAAAGGATATAACCATAAAGAAGAAAATATCGACATTGGATATGGCATAATAGAAGAAGAAAGAAGAAATGGTTATGCAGAAGAAGCAACAAAAGAACTTATAAAATGGGCTTTTTCAACAGGACTCATAAAAGAAATAACAGCAAAATGTTTAATTGAAAACACAGGTTCTATCAATCTAATAAAAAAGTTGAACTTTATAGAAGCAAAAAGAGACCATGAGATGATTTATTGGACACTACAAAATAGATACAAATAGCCTTAAATTTATAAAAAATTACAATTATTTACACTTCTTTTACATTTTACCCCATCTCGCTATTTAAATTTACAGTAAAGTTAAACACAAAAATTACTATAAATAAAAAATATAGCAGTATGATAAAAAAATGCCTTTTAACAAGTAAATCATTTATATTTATTTTAATCTTTTCAATTTCATCATCATGCAATGGGCAAAAAGAAACGAAAATATTTCCCGAAAAGACTAAAGTATTAGCTAATAGCATTAGTTTATCCGCAAAAACCCTACCTGAATTCAAAACAGATCCTCACGTTAAAGAGTCACAAGGAAATCAAATTAGCGGAGTAGTCCGTACCATATTTCAAGATAAAAATAATTTCTTCTGGTTTGGTACTCAAAACGGTCTTTGTCGTTATAACGGGGAGGAATTGATTTATTTCGACATAAAAAATGATCTTGGAAAAAGAATTGTTGTAACAGTAATAATAGAAGACCAATTAGGAAACCTATGGATTGGTCATGATGGAGGAATAACTCAATATGACGGCACTTATTTTACCAATTTCACAGAGAAACAAGAACTAATTAGCAATAATGTTAGGAGTATGGCAATAGATACTAATGGAATTATTTGGATAGGCACTTTACAAGGAGTTAGCCGTTTTGATGGAGAAAAATTCACTCCTTTTTACATTCCTGAAGCTAAACCAGACAACACAAGAGGTGTTACAAGTAGTAAAATAGTACACTCTATCATGGAAGATAGTAAAGGGCAACTATGGTTTGGTACTAATGGAGGTGCTTACATATATAATGGTGAGAAATTAACTAATATTTCTGAAAAAGATGGTTTGTGCAATAATAATGTGAATTCTATTATAGAAGATTCAAGTGGAAATATTTGGTTTGCTACTACTCATAATGGATTGTGTTATTTCAACGGTAATTCTTTTATAAATATAACAGAAAAAGGAAATATCACTGGAAAAGAAATCTGGAACATATCAGAAGATAAAAACAAAAACATTTGGTTCAATGTAAAAGGAGAAGGTATTTATCGTTATGATGGAGAAAACTTTACTCATTTCCACGCAGAGCAAGGACTTTCAAACAATGCTACTTTTAAAATCTTAGAAGACAATCAAGGACGCATTTGGAGTGTAGGATTTATGGGAGCTTATCGTTACAATGGAAAATCATTCATAAATATAACTAGAAATGGACCATGGAATGATTAAGTTCAACTTAAATCTTATTAAAATGACTTTAATAAACACTCCTTTTATCTTGTCAATACTTTTTACAATTCTAACAGTATTTTCTTCTTGTAATGAACAAAAAAACACCAATGCCACTCCTTTAAAACTTGAAAAAAAATCCATTGGAAAAACAGTTTATGAACTCGATTCAAAAGCTACTCTGATTTATCAAGACAAAAACAACAACTATTGGTTTAGCAGCAAAGAAAAAGGCGTTTATAAATACAATGGAAAAAATCTTATTCTATATACTTCAAAAGATGGATTAATTAGCTATTCTATTTTAGGAAATCAAGAAGATAAGAGGGGCAATCTCTTTTTTGATACACCAGATGGTGTTAACAAATTTGACAGACAACAATTTACAATATTAAAAATAATAGAAGGTGAAAACGAATGGAAACTTGAACCAAATGATTTATGGTTTAGAATAGGATGGAATAATAACGGTCCTTATCGATATGATGGTAAAAATTTATTCCATTTAAAATTTCCTAAAAGCCAGCTTGAAGATGAGTTTCATTCAAAATATCCAAATATTTCTTATAACCCTTATGGCATTTATTCAATCTACAAAGATCACAAAGGAACACTTTGGTTTGGCACTTCAAGTTTAGGCATTTATCGTTTTGACGGAGAAAAAATAAGTTGGATGTATGAAAAGCTTTTAACAGAAACACCAGAAGGCGGTTCATTTGGTATTCGTTCCATTATAGAAGATAAAGAAGGATACTTCTGGATTTGCAATTCAACTTATAAATACAAAATCTTACCTGATAAAACAGTAGATAATGAAACTAATCTAATTAACTATAAAAGAGAAAAAGGGATTGAAAACAATAGAAAAAAGAATCTATATTTTATGTCAATGACAATTGACAATCATAATGATTTATGGATGATTAGTTATAATGATGGCATTTGGAAAAACAACGGAAAAGAACTTATTCAGTATCCTATTAAAAATGAAGAAAAAGAAATTCTGTTATTTGCAATTTATAATGATAATCAAGGGAATCTGTGGATTGCAACACATAATGATGGCACATATAAATACAACGGAGAAACCTTCGAAAAATTCAAATTAACAATACCAAAGTAGTAGGAACACTATACTTCATGATTCATTTTCATTACATCAAAACTAAAATCCTTTCCCATAGTTTTTTGTTTATTTTCTCTATATTTGAAAATAAAAATACACTTAAAAGCATAGTGTAATTATTAATCTAGCTAAACTATACATGAATCTTCGAAAAAAAAATCCTGCTTTAATCTTAATCGATGTACAAAAAGCTTTCTTAGATGAAGAATATTGGGGTGGAAATAGAAATAATAAAAATGCAGAAGCCATTTGCGGTCAAATTTTAAATCAATGGCGAAAATTAAACTTACCCGTATTTCACATCAGACATAGTTCAACAAATTTAAATTCTAAATTACATATCTCAAATGAAGGATTTCAATTCAATGAACACGTAACTCCACTAAAAAACGAACCTATAATCACAAAAAACGTAAATAGTGCTTTTATCGGAACCGATTTAAAAGAACAATTAGACAATCTAAACATTAATACTTTAGTCATTGTTGGAATAACAACAAATCATTGCGTATCAACAACAACCAGAATGGCTGGAAACTTCGGATACGAAACGTATTTAATTTCAGATGCAACAGCTACATTTGATCGAATAGGAATTAACGGAGAAAAATATGATTCAGAAATTATCCATTTAACAACACTTGCAAACCTAAATGAAGAATTTGCAACAGTATGGAGCTTAGAAAAATTAATGACTGAAATATAAAACAGCTTAAATAAATACTACTCCTGCACAAATTATTGTGTGCAAAAAAAATACTCGTCCATTTTTCGGTTGCTGAATAAACACTATCATCGGAACTTTGCTTCAAACAATTATACGATGAAATTTAAAGACTTACACAATCAAGACAAACCTTTATTAATTGGAAATGTTTGGGATGTATCTAGCGCAAAAATTGCTGAAAGATTAAACCTTCAAGCCATTGGAACTTCAAGTTCAGCAATTGCAGCACTCTTAGGATATAACGATGGAGAAGAAATGGAATTTTCAGAATTAAAATATTTTGTAAAACGAATAGCCCTAAACACAAAGCTCCCTCTATCTGTAGATTTAGAATCGGGTTACAGTCGCAATCCTATAGAAATTGCCAATCACATTAAACAATTAGCAGCTATAGGAGTTGTTGGAATTAACATAGAAGATAGCATTGTTAAAGACAACAGAGTATTACTAAATGCAGATGAATTTGCAAGAACACTTTCAGAAATAAAAAAAATACTTCATAAAGAAAATTTTGAAATATTTATCAATGTAAGAATCGATACTTTCTTATTAAATTATTCAAACGCAATTGAAGAAACAAAAAAACGAATTCAATTATATGAAAATGCAGGTGCAAATGGAATTTTTATACCTTGCATTAAAAACATAGCAGATATAAAAGAAATTGTAACTTACACTAAGTTACCAATCAATGTAATGTGTGTGCCAAATCTTCCAAATTTTGATACACTAACTCAATTAGGAGTAAAAAGAATAAGCATGGGTAATTTCTTATTTGATAAAATGTACACTCAATTTGAGCAAACATTACAAGAAGTAATCAACCAGAAATCATTTAAATCCGTTTGTTAAATGCTAATTACAGACAATGAAAAAATAGAAACATATTACAATGCTTTGTTAAAAAGAGAACAACGCTTTGTAGGCATCTTTTTTGTAGGTGTAAAAACTACTTCTGTTTTTTGTATTGCTACTTGTAGAGCAAGAAAACCAAAATTAGAAAATGTAGAATTTTACACGTCATTTAAAGAAGCACTAGATAACGGATATAGACCTTGCAAAATTTGCAAGCCTACTGAAAATGCGAATGAAGCACCAGAACAGATTGCATTAGCTATTAAATTAGTTCAAGAAAATCCTAAAGAAAAAATAACAGACGATCAACTTCGTCAAAAAAACATAAGTCCAGAAGTAATACGCAGATGGTTTAATCAAAATTATGGCATAACATTTCAGGCTTATCAAAGAATGTATAGAATTAACAACGCTTACCAAGAATTAAAAAAAGGTAAAAACACAACAAACACAGCTTTTGATTCAGGGTATGAATCTTTAAGCGGGTTTGGTTATACCTTTAAAAAAATAATAGGTAAATCACCTCAAAAAAGTACACATAAAAATGTTATTTTAATTAACCGATTAACAACTCCTTTAGGACCAATGTTTGTTTGCGCTACTGAAAACGGAATCTGTCTCCTAGAATTTGTAGATAGGCGAATGCTGGAAACAGAATTTAAAGATTTACAAAAATTATTAAATGCTACTATTATTACAGGAGAAAACGAACATATAAAACAGGCTAAAAAAGAAATTACGGAATATTTTGATGGAAAAAGGAAAGTTTTCAGTCTAAAACTCGAAACTCCTGGAACTGACTTTCAAAATTCTGTTTGGAATTGTTTAAAAGAAATTAAATACGGAACAACTACAACATATCAGCAACAAGCCGAGAAAATCAATAATCCAAAAGCAATAAGAGCCGTTGCTTCAGCTAATGGTTTTAATAGAATTTCTATTATTATTCCTTGTCATAGAGTAATTGGAAAAGATGGAAAAATGACAGGATATGGTGGTGGAATTGAACGAAAAAAATGGCTGATAGAACACGAAACTAAAAACATATTGTAATAATATTTTTTTAAATTAAATTCTATAAAAGGCATAACTTATTTTCCTCAATATCATTATAAAAAAGTATTAAAATCGTGAAAAATATCTCGATTATCTATTTGGAAAATAAAAAAATTCTTACCATATTTGTGACAGGTTAAGTACCTTGCTTTTCTTTTAAAAAGAAAAAGATGATGTTTCGTCATCAAGTAGAAATTGTATTTCACACATCACTACATACTATCTTTAGGGTGAGAAAACGTACTAGTAGTGCATTTTCGGTGCCTTCTCCGAGAGATAAAATGCACTACTAGTACGTTTTCTCTGGAGTTGATAGATATAGTCCTAAGAGAATACGAAGGTTTTAACTAAGTCCTATTTTTAATCCTCTTAAAAATAGGACTTTTCATTTTAAAACAATAAATATGTCAGAACAACTTACGCGACAACAGCTTTATGATCGAATAAAAGAGAGTTCAAAAGATGGATATATTCTAGAAGAAATGAAACGATTGGGATTTTGGAAATCTCAAGGAGAGCCTACATTAGAAGAAACTCTTATTCAAAGAGAAGCCAATCTCAACAAAGAACTTACTGCTTTAGTTGCAAAAGAACGTAAATTTCAAAACCAAGAAATGTTACTCAAAGAAATTCACAAACAACGCATGCAAAAAGCAAAAGCGAAACGTGAAGAAACAAAGCAAAAGAGAGAACAAAAAAAACAAGATCAAGCAGCTCGTTGGCAAGAAATTCAAGAAAAAGAAATCATTTATTTAGGTGATGACGTTTCAAAAGGACTACAACAAACCGAATCAAACAAAGATTTACTTCTTCAAAATAACCTTCCTTTTTTTGAAAATGTTTTGCATTTAGCAGAAAGTATAGGAACTAGTACTAAAAAATTAACTTACTGGTGCTATCATAGAAAAGTAAGTACAAATAGTCACTATTATACTTTTGAAATTCCAAAAAAATCAGGTGGAAAAAGAAAAATATCAGCTCCTAAAACAGGTTTAAAAAACCTTCAAAAATGGTTATTGGATACTCTTTTGTCAAAAATTACAATGGCAGAAGAAGTTCATGGTTTCACTGCCAATCGTTCTATAGTGAGTAATGCAAAATCACATATAGGCAAAGAAGTTGTAATCAATATAGACTTAAAAGATTTTTTCCCTAGCATTCATTTTAAAAGAGTAAAAGGATTATTCAAAGCCTTAGGTTATTCTGAGCAAATCGCAAGTATTTTTGCGCTTATTAGCACTCAAGCTGAAACAAAAGAAGTACTATTAGATGGTGTAAAATATTATGTTCAATCTGGAAATAGAATTTTACCACAAGGCTCTCCTGCAAGTCCAGCTATAAGCAACCTTATTGCTTATAAATTAGACAAGCGTTTAAAGGGACTAGCACAACGATATGGTTTTACTTACACGCGATATGCTGATGATTTAACTTTTTCATCGGAAGAAAACAATGCTAAAAATAGTGCAGCACTACTCTATTTTGCTAAAAAAATTATTACTAGTGAAGATTTCACAGTGCATCCAGATAAAATACATCTGATGAAAAAATCACGTCAACAAAAAGTAACAGGAATTGTTGTCAATGAAAAACCTAATATAGATCGCAATCGACTACGACAATTTAGAGCATTATTACATAATATTTCATGCAATGGTTGGAAAGATCAAAAATGGGGAAAAGCTAAAAATATTTATAATGCCATTGATGGATATATTTTATTTATTCACATGGTTCAACCTGAAAAAGCAATTGTTTTTCGCAAAAAATTAGAAGAAATTGTTGTAAAGCATGGCAAACCTATTACTAAATGTTCAACTCCTTTACCTGTGGAAACACAAAAAAAAGAAGAAACACTAAGCGAAAAAGAAAATTCCTCTTCACCTTCTAATTGGTGGTCTAATTTTTAATACTCTATTTTATGAAACTGATTCAACAATGTAAATTATTCTTCCGAGAAGGAAATTCAGATAAAGTATATGAAATAGACCTTTGTAAATTAACAAACGGTGAATATCTCGTTAACTTCAGATATGGCAGAAGAGGAGCATCCTTAAAAGAAGGAACTAAAACACCCGCAAGTGTAAACCAGCAAGAAGCGGAAAAAATATTTAATAAGCTAGAACAAGAAAAAAGAACAAAAGGTTATCAAACTGAAGAAGAAATTAATATTCCACTTCCTGTATTAAATCATTTAGACAAAAATACACTAGAAGGTCGAATATTACTTCGTTTACAAGATGCTGTTGAAAATACACAATCATTCAAAACCACTTGGAAAACGTCACGCGTTATTTGGAAAGCAGGAGAATTAGGCATTACTAAAGCGGCTCCTTATATTTTGAAATTAGCTTCAAAAGGTGATGATTTTCAATTATATGCTTCAATATGGGCTTTTATTCAGTTAAAAACAGTTGAAGCAATTCCTTTTTTAAAAACCGCAGCACTCCAAATTAAACAAAAGGATCATGTTCGTTGGTTAGCTTACGAAGGCTTATTTCAATTAATGGAAGAAGGTGAAGATTTAAATGAGATAAAAAGAAAATGTTTTACTTTATTACCTGAAACCTTACAAGAAGTTATTAAAGAAGGCGAAACAGATGCTACATTCCATTTTTATTCCTTGCAAATAGAACAAAAACTTGCTTTAGAAGGCTTTTCTGCTTTTTATTTATTAAGTCTATTTAATCCGCAATGGAACAAAGGAATACAAGCTATTATTGAGCAAATTCCTTTTATTCCTCCTTATTTTAAAACAATACGATCATTGTATAAACTAGCTCAAATACGCAAAGATTATACAATACTAGCACTACTCTCTTATCGATTAGAAAAAGAAAAACCTATGTACACTCGTCGGGCATCATTAGACCCAGACGGTTATCCTACTCATCAATATATTAATAGTATAGGTGAATATTTAAATATAGGAAAAGAATTAAGAGGCAAAAATAGTAGAGTTGCTTTTTCACACAATACAAAATATTATTTCCAACAAAATAGTGTAACTCATCTTATACAATTAGGAACACAAAAAGATGGAAAAGATTATATAAAACTAGCCATTAATCAACTTCTTCAATATACAGAAGCAGATTATACCGCTAAAATAAAACAACCTCCACAGCAATATGGAATGTATTCTTATGAATTAAGACAATATCTTTTTACCTCTATTGAATATGCTGAATGCTCAAAAGCTTATTTATTATCGAGTATTCTTTTTGGGAATGACTCTACTAGAATGTTGACTCCAAAATTAGAATTAATTCATAGCAAAACTTATGAAATAAGTGACAAATGGTATTATAACGTCAACAATGTTCGCCCTTATAATCCAGAAAATAAAGCTACAAAAAAGGAATCTAAAGAAGAAAAAGGGCTCTTAAGTACATTGAAAAACTTCTTTTCTAAAAAAGAAACTATTGTTCCTGAAACCATATCACAACCTGAATCTACTTTAACAGAAGTATCACAAAGAACAGAACTCTATCCAGAACATTGGGATGCTTACCCTGAAGCTTACATTCAATTGTTAATGATGGGAAAAATGAACCTCATCCATCAATTTGCTTTTGATAGATTACAAGCTCATGCTAACTATGATGCCATAAAAAAAAGATTTTCTCTTGAAGATATCATTCAGCTTTTACAAAATCCTTTTGAAATTCCTCAAAAATTAGGATATCAAACACTAGAAAATCGAAAACAGGAATTTGAAAAACTGCCTAATTACATGCTTTTGTTGCTTAATGTATCACATCAGCCTACATTAACTTGGGCAAGTAGAACAATTAGTTTTAATCGTTCTTTCTATTTAGAAAATGCAGAAGCACTAATTGCATTACTTTTTAATAATCAGGAGTTCTTAGATACTTGGATTATAGAACAGTTAGAAGCAATTCGATTCAATGAAGCAACAACTAAAGAAATTGTAGAGCAAACCATTCAAAAACTTATTCTCTTAACAGATACTCCTGCACATAATATTTTAGCTAAAAAAACCATTCAACGCTTAAAAATAGTAGCTAAAGATCAATTAGCTTCACTTCACCCAAAAATCATCAGTTATTTACTTGAAGCTCCATTGGGTATGAATGCTTTATTAGCTAGTGAAATTATTGCACTTAAAGCACAAGCGAATGAAAACATTCCTATTTCACTTTGTGTTGAATTTATCCAAAATCCGCTACAAGAAGTACGTTATATAGGACTTGATTTATTACAAAAAGCTTCTGAAACAGATATACAAACGCATTGGAATACTGTTTTAACATTGCTTCAACATGATACTGCAATGGTAGTTCAAACCGTTTTAAATTTAGGATTACGACCTAGTTTAGCTTCTCAATTGCAAAGCACGTGGATACAAATTGTGCAAACATTAATAAGCAAACCTGCATTTGAAGGCAGTCATTCTTTTATTATCAATCAACTAGAAGCATATAAGGTTTATTTACAATACTTAGAACCTAATTATCTACTTCAGGTTTTATTTGCTAATTATAGAGATGTACAAATAGAAGCATCTTTGTGGTTATATGCTTATCCAAAAACAAATACATTTACTTTAAGACAAATTATTGCTCTAGCAGAAAGCGAGCTTTTAGCCGTTCGTCAATGGGTATGGCAATACTATGAAAATAATATTGAACGAATTAAAAAAGAAAAAGAAAGAGCTTTATCTTTAGTTGATTCAAAATGGGAAGACACAAGAACTTTTGCTTTCCAGTTTTTCCGTACACAGTTTGAAGCTTCTGATTGGACTACAGAAACACTTATTAGTTTAGTAGATTCTGTTCGTGACGATGTTATGCAGTTTGGTAAAGAATTAATCATGCGCTATTTTACAGAAGCGCAGGGTCATCAATATCTAATTGCTTTATCTCAACATCCTAGTGAAGTAATTCAATTATATGTTTCCAACTTATTAAAAGAATATGCTACCGATTCTCCTGAAAAATTAGAACAACTCGATTTCTATTTCCGTTCAGTATTATTCCGTGTACACAAAGGTAGAATTACCAAAGAACGTGTACTTGATTTTCTTATAGCAGAAGCTTTAAAAAATGAAAAAGCAGCACATTATGTAAATGGTTTGTTTTCTTATTTATCAGCTACTTCTGCTTTGCAAGATAAAGCACGATTTATATTGGCTTTAAGTCAAATACAAGATTGCTATCCGCAAATGGATTCTTGTTTAATTCTTAATTCTTAGACTCATCATGATTTTTGATTATAAATACAAAGGAAATTCAAAAGTAAACACCGATGCTAATTCAGTAGGGATGAATTTTGCTCCTGATGTACAACGCGATCCTACTTTTTTTGTGGGGAAATTACATAAAAAAATAGCTTTTCGTGAAGCTATATCTGCTTTGCATGATGTGGTGGTTTCCGATTTACGTTTTGTTCCTAAAGATCGTGAGGAATATAAAACTTGGTTAAAAGAACAAGAATCGCTTTGGCTTTCTGAATATATGGCTGAAAACCAAATTGAAGCTACTCGCCAAAGAATAACTGCTTTACGAGAAGAATTACAAGAAGTTTACAAAGAAAAAAACAAAGTGTTAGGTCCTTTTAACAAAGCAAAAAAAGCTTATTTTGACTATTTATACCAAAAGGACAGAGATGCTTGGTTTGTATTAGATCCTGTAATTACGGTGCATCCAGATGAAGTCTTTTTTGAATGTTTTAGTCAAGATGAATCTTCTTATGGCAAACTAAGTTGTAATTACAATGTGTTTACCCAAATTGATACGTTTGCTTGTGGAACTACTAATATTGATTATTCACAATCACTTTATAATGAATTTCAAAAAATAAGAGACTATAAAGAAACTTCATTCTCTATAGATCCTAGCGGATTTGAAGCAAGTACTACTAATGAAGAAACTTACAAAGAAGTAAAAATAGACTTACCTGATTCTTGGGTAAGAGGTTTTCTACAAGTAAGCTCGGCTATGACTTTGCCTGCTGTTACTTTCGACTTACATCCGCAAGATATGTATCTTTTATGTTCTTATTTAAGGCGTTTTAAAGAACAAAAAGGACCTCGTGCGCTTCGTTTTATATTGAAACCTGGACAGCCTATACAGGTAATGTTTGAACCCTGGAATGAGATTTTCACTTTTTACCGTTCGCCTTACACAGGTTCGCAAGATCAAACCATTAGAATATGGGGAAGACGTCGTTTACATATTTTAGAACGTTTGTTACCTATTGCTAAAACTTTTACAGTGCATCTTCTAGGAAATGGATTACCTTCTTTCTTCATTGCCAATTTAGGTGATATGACTTTTACATTAGGATTATCTGGTTGGACAGCAAATGACTGGAGTCATTCTGGAAATTTTGATTTAATGGCTCCTCGTAGTACAGTTGACAAACAAACCCAAGAATTAGTTTTTACTGCATTAAAAAAAGATTGGTTTGCTCAACCAGAACAATTATCCAAAACATTAGGTCTCGATTCTCATATTGTATCTTCTTCTTTAGCTGCTTATACACAAGCAGGAAGAGTGGTTTATGATTTGCATAAAGGTGTTTATCGTGTACGTGAATTATCGCAAGAGCCTTTATCTGTAGATGCTTTCCGTTTTGGAAGTCCGCAAGAAGAAAAAGCAGATTTATTACTAAAACAACAAAATATCATAGCAAAAGGCGAAGTAAAAGGCGATATGCTACACCTGTCTTCAAAAATTAAAGACGGTAGACAAACTTATGCAGTGGAAGCCCAAATTGACAAAGACAATCGTATGATTAGTGGTTCTTGTCAGTGTGATTATTTTATTGCAAACGGATTGAGAAAAGGGCCTTGCGAGCATTTATTAGCTTTGCGAATGGAAGCTGCTAAAGCTATGCCTTGATGAATGTTTTTTTTGATATAGACTAAAAATTATCAAGAGACTATTCTAAAAGTATTAAAATTATCTTTTTGAAATTAAAGATTCAAAAAAGATAATTTATTTGCTTTGTCAACTCATTATGCTTGTGTCATAATTTAAAAAATTAAAACAAGCCTAACAAAGCAGTTACTTTTAAAATAGTCTCTTTTAGTTATTTAAGAAATTATTTTTTGGGAGTAGGTTTTTTTCGCTCACTTTTTTTCTTACCACCTGCCATCTCATATTGAGAACTGTTTTTTCCATACTTTGTGGCTACACCAGTTAAAATACGTTCATTCCAGTCCTTTACTATCTCTATTTGACTGATGCATTCATTATATAAATCATCAATTGTACTTAAAGCAGTATTGTAAGTATTTAATTTTGTTGATAACGTATTAATTACAGCTTCATAATTGGGAACAGTAATGTCACTTCCTAAATCTAATGCGCTATCAATACTTTTTACCGCTGCTAAACGAATATTAGCCTTCTCAAGGTCTAATATTCTGGCTAATTTTCTTCTTGCCATAACTTTCAGTTTTAAATTATTATTCATTTAATTCATTCGAAATAATTAAAACAAATGTTGTGCCATTTTGAAATAAAAATTTGACAAAAATGATTATATATGTTAATTTTTTTACAAAAAAATATCATTTTTATTAATTAATCTAAGATTATTAAACATAATTAGATTAATAACTAACAAAAATGAATTAGTATTAAATCAAACTTAATTACTATTAAGCATAATCTAATTAGCATTAAACCAAACTCAATTACTATTAAACATAATCTAATTAGCATTAAACCAAACTCAATTACTATTAAACATAATTTAATTAGTATTAAACCAAACTTAGTTACTATTAAACATAATCTAATTCGTATTAAACCAAACTTAGTTACTATTAAGCCTAATTTAATTTATAATAAACAAAATAGATCATTCAAAGAAAATAGAAAATACATTTCTCTTTTAGTCTGTTTTACTGATTAGTTCTTGCATTCCATAGTATTGAATTGCTTTTTGTTTTAATGGATTAGTACTCCATTCTTCCCACTGATTAGTATATGGATCATAGCCACATTTTAGGGGTTTGGAATATTGGTTTTCGGGATCTTCTATATAAGCACGGCAATCGGTGCAGATATGACGAAATTCACAATCTTTGCAAATGTCTATTTGATCTTTGGTAATGTTCCAATATTTTTTAAAGTCTTTGTGTTGCAATGCTTCTTCTAGTGTGGTGTTTTTTATGTTACCAAAGCTTTGAGAAATTGCTGGACAATTTTTTATGTTACCGTCTTTATCTATGGCTATTTTTTTGTTTAGGCAGGAGTTGTGGTTAAGTGATTCTAGAACTTTTTCTTTGTTTACTGAAAAATAATCATTTCCAATTTTCCCACAATGACTAAAGTTATTTATTTTATAATCCAAAAAAGTTATTGGAAAACTAGCTAAATCAATAATTTTATTTCTGTTTTTCGAATTATGTATCAATAATTCAGTCACTCTAAAATTATATTTATCAATATCTTTTATGAATTTAATGATTTCTTCTGAATAATGAACAATTAGTTCAATTGACATAAAATCTGAATTTTTAGTCAAAGTTAAAATATTCTTAATTTGATTAATTTCTAACTCCTCGTATGCGATAAATTGAATATTTCTGCACATCAAATTTTCAAGACTATTAATAATTTTCTTCAAATTAGTAATATTAAATGCACTTATTTCAATAACAAAATTTGATAAATTAGATGGTATTTCAAAAGTATTATTCATTTCAGGAAAAAAATCGAACTCTTCATAATCAACATACAATCCAAATTCTTTTGAATTTAGAAATTCTATGTACTCATCAATTATTTGTTCGTTTTCTAATCCATAAATCATTTTTATATCATTAATAGATTTTCTTTTATTTAATAATTCAATAATATCAAACATTGAGTTTGGAATTAATGTATAATCTTGTCTTTGAATATCTAAGATTATTGATCTATTGGAACCTCTAAAAATTTTGCAGTTAGTGTGAGTCTTAAAAAATAACATATCTAAAATCTAGTTATTGGCTTATAGAATTTATAAATTGGAAAATTATCAGTAAAATATTTTTCAGAAACAGCAATTTTATATTTGCTAATATTTTCGATTGACCTTTCTCTATATTTTAATTCGAAAAATGACAAGGGAAATAGTTCTTTATTATCTTTAAGATATTTTTTAATTTCTTCTTTAGTCATATTTTAGTGTTTTTGCAATAAGTTTTTCAATATTATAATTACAGGGATAAGATGTCATTCCAAATTGACCAATTGGATTTACTTCTAGAAATACAAAGTCATTTTGAGGAGTAACAATCATATCAATAGATCCTGAATTTAAAGATAATTCGTCCATTAGTTGTTTTATTTTATTCTCAATATAATTAGGTAATTTAAAAGGTATTGTTCTATTTGGTTTCTCTTTATTATAATCTCTAAAGTCTATTTCAGTTTGTTTGCTGTTTTGAGAAAGAATAGCCATTGAATAGAATTCATTATTAAGAAAGAATGAGCGGATCTCATACTTTTTTTCTATATAATTCTGAACTAAAGAAGGAAAAAAAAGATCTGAAGAAACGTCTTTAAGAGTGATCTTTTTAGTGTAGTTATAGATTGTGAAATTTTGAAAATCTTGCATACAATCTCCACTTACAGACTTTGTAATTAAAGAATTATTATAGGATTCTAAATTTTTAAAAGAATCTTTCAATGATATTAAATAATCTATAGGTGTTATTAAGCCTACTTTTCTAGCTTTATCAGAAATAATAAGCTTATTAACATCAGAATTATTAAATGAGTTTATTTTATTCAAACAATCAAGTTTATACATTATAAATTCTATTATTTTTTTAGTTTCAAATTGTTGGAAACTATTAAACTGCTTTATAGATGAAAGTTTAAAATTTGCTAAATTAAATAGACCTCTTCTATACCAATATGATTTTATTTCACTTAGAAAAAAAGATTTATTATTTATTAATTCAAATTTGATGTCACTTCCTAAAAAATGAATATTTAATGGATCTTCTTCATTAATTCTTATCCAGTCCATCTTTTCTAAATCTAACCACTCAGTAACAATAGTTGTAGAAGTGTCAAATCTATTTGATAAGATTAATATCATGAGAGGTTTTTATTTTGTAGAATTAAAACTTTTAATAAAATTTTAATTCTATGAAACATTTGTTGAAATAATTTAAAAAAGACTGTCATTTTATTTGACAGTCTTTGAAAACTTTAATCAATTGCTTGAGTTAAATTAAAAGTAAAAGGCGCGCCAGACGGAGTACCATCCCACATCATTTGTCTAGTAATATCACCGCAATTCCAGTTACTGTCGTTAGCAGCTGTTGGCGTATCTTGATGAGTTAATGAAACATCATTTCTACCTCCATAGGTTAATTGTGAATTAGACATTGTTGCTTCAGGATTTTCTGCCTGAAATTCTTTAATTGATTTTAATTTTTGCATAATATATTAAATTTAGTTAATATTCATATCATAATTATATTTGGCTTTCAATCGCCATTTTGGATAATTTAAATTATTTAAACCAACACTTTTTCTAATTGAATCTATTTTTTTAGGATTAATTAAAGGTGTAGAATGTCCTTGATAATCAAGAAAGGTTCCATATAATTGTTCATCTGTTTGATAAATTTTTAATTTATCATAGACAGTTGCATAATTATAGGGATTAGCTTCTCCTTTACGTAAGGATTCATATAACTTAGGCAATAAAATACTATCCATAAATGTTGGTGAACAATGTAAATAAACAGCTAATAGTTCAATATTTTTCTGATTATATTCATAATATCCAATTTTTTTTACGCTAGGATAGCCATGTTTATTGAAAATAGTTATAATTCTATTTTCATTTTGTCTATTTATCTTTTCTTGTCTATTTATCTTTTCAATATTCTCTTCGATAACTGGTCCTTTCCCTCTTACATCTTTGTCTTGAGCAACCATTAATTCTACCGTATCTCTTAATTTTAAATCTAAACTTAAAACATATTTCTCTGAAAATAATGAAAGGTCGTTTTTATTAAATTTAGAATCTTTTAAAATTTTATTTAATAATGTATCATTTTCAAAAAAGATATAATTACTACCATATCTTTGAAATGATTTTTGAATAATTTTATCAATTTTCGCTTTATTTTTTTCAACTAAATAAGAAGCCATTAAATACGTTTCATATTCTTTGTAGCCTGAAATATTAATAGGTTCGTACTTTTTAAACAAACTATCTAAAATCTCATAAGAACGTTTATAATCTTTAACAATAAACAAACTATCCGCTTCATATACTTTTAGATAATAGGGTATATAATTGGCGTCTTTATCTCCTATTTTGGTATAAGTACTTTTGCAAGAGAATAGAATTATTAATAGAAACAATAGAACTAAAGATTTTTCTTTCATTTTATTTTTGTTATAATTTTGTAAACGCGCAAACTTATAGATTATTTTATATGTTAGATAGAAAATTAACGGATTTAGTTAAAATTTATGATTTATTACATTAAAACTGTAATAAATGTTAAAAAAAACAAATCCTTTCTTGTTTTCCGTTTGTTTTCTTCTTTGCGAAGTACTCGGATATTTTAAAAAAAGAGATTATTTGTATTGCTTTTTTTGCGTATTTTCACAATATAGATTTTGATTCATGGAAAAACAAAATTAATTGAGTCGAGAAAGCAAAAAGGTTTTTCACAACAGCAAATGGCTGAACATTTATGTATAGATGTTTCGAACTACAATCGCAGAGAAAAGGGTCAAATAAGAATAAACACTAATGAATGGGAAAAAATAGCTACTCTATTAGAAGTGCCTGTTGAGGAAATTTATGAAAATGAAGATGCAAATTTTTTTGTTTTTCGTGATAATTCAAAAGGGACATATCTAGGAACAAACCATATCTATTCTATTCCTGATCATTTGCTAGAAAGTCAACGAAAATATATTGCTAAGTTAGAAGAAGAGATTAAAGCATTGAAAGAGAAATTGAGTGATTGATTTTATCTACAATTCCAAAAACCCCAAAATAATTTAAAGCCATATTTTTCTTCATATTCTTTCTTTAAAGTATCGTTTTCTAAGGTAGTTATATAGAATCTAGCCCTTAACTCATTAATTTTTTCGTTCATTTTTTTTTGTTCTTTAGTATATGGTGCAAAAATATTATTCATAAAAGGAATTTTTGATATTGGCCTTTATTTAAGTGCTCTATTTTTAAACTATATTTTAAGTGTTTTTAGGGCTGTTTAAAATAAAAATCCTCAAGTGTAAAAGCTACAAATGAGGATTTTTTCAAAAAACATACACTATTTTTTTATAATCTTTTTTGAAATAACTTGATTTGTTTCTAAATCAGTCATTTTTAAGATATACATTCCTGAATTGATGTTTGAAATATCAATAATAGCTTGATTTTGTAATTGAGCTATTTTTTTACCCATTACATCAAATATTTCAATGTTGAAATTGATATTTTTTTCTGTTTGAATTGTTAACATTCCAGAAGTTGGATTTGGATAAATTGTTATTTCGTTATTGTTTAAGAACGATTCTGTTTCTAAGGTTTGTATTGTTGTTGACTCTGTATTTGTAGCAATTGGAAAATTAAAATCGAAATAGATATTGGCTTGATTTGTAAAAGTATCTCCTACCACAAGATTGTTTTTTAGTTTTATTTTATATACTAAATATCCATCATTATTTTCATCGTCAAATGGTAAATTTATATTTTCAAAAATGAATTCAAATTGATTGTTTTTTTGATTCGTAATAAAATCATAATTGCTATATAGTGGTATTAACGTTGTAATATCGAATTTATTGGTATCAATATGATTTTTAATTACAACATTCATTGCATTTGCAGTTCCAATGTTTTCAAAACGAACCATATAATGAACGTATTGTCCTATTTTGTCTGAACCAACTATGTTTCCTTCTAAGCATGTGATGTCATTTGGATCAGCAGAGTTTACGACTCCAAAACTTACATTAATATTATTATCATCTGGAAAATCATCACTGATAGCATTATTAGTTGGTTGAATACTTCCACTAAACTCGATTCTGTCTCCTGTATTAACTGGTGGTGTTTCCATTGGAGAATTTAGATTCATGATAAATGTAATGGTTCTTGTTTCAAATGGTTTTAAATTAGTATAATTCCACGTTAATTGATTTGTGATAATTGATGTTTCGGCAGGGTTTGAAGAAACAAAATCCATAATAGCATCGTCAAAGTTTAAGGTAATGGTTCCTGATTGTATTTGATTTCCTTTGTTCTTAAAAATGATTCTGTAAGGTACATCGGTACCTGGAATTGGAGCTTTTAGTCTAGTAATTGAGACTTCTAAATCATTGTGAACTCCATTCGGTGTTATACAGAAATTTTGATTGTACGGACTTGCTTCAAAAGGAAATTGAACATTGAAAGATGATGGTGAAATGTTGTAATAGGTAGGATTTTCTAATTTTGGATACACAAAATAATTTCCTTCTTGAAGTGGAATGGAATAATTACCTGTAGCATTAGCATAAAAAGAGCCATTTGAATTACTACTATTTATATCAAATTTTAAATTAGGGAGTATTATGTCATTAATGTCACAACCGTTTTCATCAGCATCAAATTTGGTTTCTCCTGTAATAGTATAAAAAGTTCCGCCTGGGGTGAATGAACAATAGCTTCCTATATTACAATTAGGAAATAAAACGGCATAACTATTTATAAAATTTGATTGCTCATTTTCATCGCAGCATAAATACTTGTAGTTTGGACTATTAGAAACTTGAATGTCTTGTGAGGCGTTAGTGAATCCATTTTTTATGTTTAAATATGTTAAACTTGGACTTCCACAAATAAGAGAGTTGAAAATGGGGTTGTTACTAAAATCTAATTCAGCAATAGGTACTCCTGTACAATATACTTCTTGTAAAAGAGGGAAAAATGAAAAATCAAACGTTGATATTGGCAAATTGTAAAAATATAAATATCGAAGCTGTGTTAAGTTACTAATGTTTAAACTAGAAATTTGGGTATATGATAAGTCTAAAAAATTTAGATTGTTATTATTTGCAAGATTTATAGCTGTTAATCCATTACTTCTCAAATCAAGTTTTGTTAAATTGACATTTGATGACAAATCTATTGTGGTTATTTGACTTTGAATGGATTGAAACTCAACTAAATTTGTAAAATATTCAATTCCTTGAAAACTTAAAATATTATTTCCTAAACCTACAGTAGATATAAAAGAAATTTGTAAGGCTTCTGAAACCTGAATTTCGTTATCGCCATTAGTATCAATTGTGGCTGGATTTCCAGCTAAATCTTTGGCAATATTATTAAGTGGTCCGTTTGCAGATAATAAAATTCCTTTAAATTCTAGGTCTGGAATAGGTACAACTTGACTATAGTTATTACTTATAATGAACAAGAAAAGTAATATGGTAATTTTTTTCATGATAGTAGTTTTTTTAATTAGTATCCATTTTTTAATAAGTAAGCATCTAGAATGTTAATACTCAATAAAGAATTCTGTATATCCGTTAAACGATATTGCTTTATTTGAAGGAATTATTTCGGTAACACTTAAAAACGTGGCTTCGTTATTATGTTTCATATCTATTTCTAAAACACCATGATTTTTAAAATTTGTTAAACCAAATTTATCTGCTGTAAACATAGTTGTAAAAGGTAAAATATCATGTTGCAACAGCATGGGTTTTACAGTAATCCACAAGGTCATTTTTGGAGCATCTAATTCTTTAAAAATGACTTCATAAGCTTTGCATAGATTTCCAGCTATCATTTTCGATTTATTAAGATTTTTTATTGTGGGTTTAGTATTATTTTGAGGTGATATAAGAAAATTTTTGATATGTGTGGTTACTGCCATTTTTTCACCAGTATTGGAAAGGGCAAAAACAGTACTTATGCCATCGTTTCGAATACACCAATATTCAAAAGTACCTCCTTCAGTATTAGGAATCATATCCATGCCTGCATTTTGTAAACATTTTTTATCTAGTAAAATAAGTGATCCTTCTTTATTGATATAATAACTGTAATTAGTATTAACAGTGCCTTCTGCATCAGTAGAACTTACTTTTACAGTAATCTTATGTTTTCCATAAAAAGGCTCACCTTTATAAGGTTTTGTTTTTACATACTCATTATTAATTTCAGTAATGGAAATATTTGAATTATTAGTATCATTATTGTTATTGTTGTTTCCATTGGATGCACCACCATGATTGTAAAAAACATTGTCTTTACAATATTGATCGTAAAATGCTTTTTTAGATTGTTCCAATGCTTGTATTATGGTTGCATCTAATTTGTTTTTTTTAGCATTTTCAATTTCAAAATCCATTTGTTTCATTATAGAATCACACATTTTTTCTTGTGCATTTCCAATCAAACTAATTAGTATTATTATTGTAAATAATAATTTTTTCATTTTATAAATTTTTAAATATTTCGGCATATTTTTCTCCTAAAATGGGCATGACTTCTTCTTTACCATTAATAGCGTTCATCAAACCTTTTATCCACATATAAAGCAAAATAAAAATGCCACAAATCCATACTAACCAACCTAAAATTGGAATTATAGCAATAAAACTTAACACAATTGCGGTTAAAAACAAGCCTAGACTTTGACGAATATGAAATTTGGCAAATTCAAACTTCTTGTCATTATTCATTACAAATGCGATAACCAAACCAATAATGGTTAAATAACTTATCAGGGCAATGTCTTTTCCTTGAATTTCTTTGTTTTCCATTTTATATTGATTTATAGATATATGTTATTTCATAGGCTTGGCTTCCATTACTTAATGTAAAAACAGATTTTGTTACAAATCCATCGGAATCATAAGTATTAACAAAAGGATTGTTTTGTGCTAAATTATCATCAAAAATTGCAATGATAGGATAAGTAGTTAGCTCATTCATCTTTGAATTTGAAGTTCCATTCCATAGTATTGGAATAAATTTTTTATTTTTCACATTGTAAAGAGGACCTTTCTTTACAGTATCAAAACTATACGCAAACTCATTTCCAATATTACTTAATGTTTTAGAAATAATATCGTCATTCTCGTTTAAAATATACCTGTTATTTGATTCTGTGTTTGTATATGCATTAAACGACTGATTATAAGAAAAAGCAATGGTAGTATCATAATACGTATCATAATAACTTGTGTATTTATCATTTGTATAACCATAAGTAACTTCATAAATTGGATCACCTCCACCAGGAAACTCATACATTGATGAAACTGGAATATTATTTTGATAATTATAGGTATAACTATATTGTAAATTTCCATTAGGCAGATATTCTATTTTAGAAATTTCTTTAGATTCATTATATGAAAACTGAGTGGTATAAGTATTGGAAGGAAAATTACCAGCTGTAATTTTGACGTCTATTTTATCAATCACTTTAACTAATGGTTGAGAAGTTGGTTCATCATCTTTACTGCACGAAAACAAAACGATTGATAAAGCAAGAATTGTGATTATTTTTTTCATTTTTTAAGATTTTAGTAATTTTATAATTTTAATTGTACGAGTATGAATTGTATAATGTCCTTTCTATCTGAGAATTAAATAATGTAACAGTTGTAATATTAGTAATATAGTTTTCTGAATTGTAAGTGTTTTCATAATTATTTTCTAATATTGAGCCAAAATTACTTTCTGTCTTTACTTTAATAAAGTTGTTGTTATTAATGTAAAAGATTTTGAAATAGGCAAAATTGCTGATTGCAATTACAGGCTTACTTTCAACAATTGCAGCATTTGAAATGACAAATTGATTCTTATATATTTTATCTGCCAAAAGTTCTTTCCAAGGGTTTGGTTTGTCATCATAGGTATACGAAGTAGTACTTGTTACGACATAATTACCAGAAAGATTTTTTTCATATTTTAATAGTTGTACAATGTTTCCTTTAGCATCGTAACTTAAATCAAATTTGTTATCTGAAGAATAGGTTGGCCCTCCTGAATAATACAAAGTGGATGATTCTGTTATTGTTGTTACTCTATTTCCTGTATAAGTAAAATTCCTTATACAATTGTATATTCCATCATTATTTGTATCGTTAATATTAATTGATTGTCTTACCAATTGGTTTTGTCCATTATATTCTAAAACACAATTTTGGTTATTATCTCCTGTTACAACTCTATTAATTAAATTATTAGCATTGTATAAGTAGGATTCAGCACCAACGTTTGTGACATTACCCAGAGTATTAAATATAATTGGGTTAATTATATTGCCATTAACTCCGTCAGTTTCAATACCTGTAGGTGTTTCTCCATTGTAAGTTATCGCATAATCAATTCCATCATTTTGTGTAAAAGTGGCTAGTTTAGGTTTTGAAGGTGCTTCGTTTGGTTCATCATCTTTGCTACAAGAAAAGTTAAGTATTGCTAACGCGAATATTAAAACTAATTTTTTCATAATTATTTATTTAAATTTCTTGTTAGTGTCTTTTTTTAAAAAAGGTAAACATGGGATATAAAAAAACCGTTAATTTTTTTACGTTTAACGGCTTTTAAAAAAAAGAACTTAACTACTATTCTCTCATTATAACTTTATAAAAAATCTAGCTGGAGTAATTTCTCCTTTTACTCCTAACCCTTTTGCTTCTAAAATAATCTCATAGTTTCCTGATTGTATTTCGGAAACCTTTTCATTAGAATTTGTTTGTAAATTGGCTAGCATTGAAATAAAATCAAAGGTTTCCACTGGCATAAGCATATCACCTGGAAAAAAAGGAATTGGTGTTCTTTTCATACTTCCTAGTACTTTTCCATCTTTTTTGATTGTTGTATTGAAAACAAACTGAACTACTTCTTTTTTATCTGAATTTAATGGAATATCGGTTCCTGTGAAAATGAAGTTGATCTTATATTTATTTTCTCGAAAATCGGCATATAAATTAACTGCTTTATTTCCTTTTATTATTAGTTCTGCTTTTGCTTGGTTATTAATTTTTAATTCGCCTTGTACTAATTGTGCTTGTGATTTTATTGCGAAAACCAAAAGCAATATTAAAATTGTTTTTTTCATCTTTAGTTTTTTAATTTAAAATTATCTTCTATAATTTTAGTAGGTCGGGAATCGTGAAAGTCAATTGTTTGTTTAATGTATCCTATATATCCTTGTGTTTCTCTATATAATGAATAATAGATTTCAAAAGTGCGTTTGGCTATTTTATCATTTTCTACAACTGTCATTTTGTAACGATTGGTTCTGTCTGCGTCATCGAAAAGTTGAGGTACCTTATTCCAAGTATAATATAATTTGGGAATTCCTCCTACTTTAGTATAAAACTGTGTGGTGCTATTACTAGTATTTACAATAAACTTAGGTGTATTACTATTGGTTTTATTGTTTTCAAATACTAATTGTGCATTGGTATAAAATCCAATGAATAAGAATAAAAACAAGGTTACTTTCTTCATACTATTTTAATTTTTGATCAATGACCATTTTTGCGGTTTCAATCGCTTTTTTATCGTTAGATTGAACATCATCAGATAAATCCACTCTAATTGTAAATGACAATCCTTTGTAAAAAACCTTCAAATCTCTTGTTGTTACACCCATAATACCACTATCTACAAAAACAGAATACGTACCAAGATTTGGCACTTCTTCCACCTTAAACTTAGAGATTGATTCTTTTGCAACATTTGAAGCTGTTTCTGCTTGTTCTTCTGTAGTTTTTCCTTCTGCATTTAGCTCTGTCATTTTTTTATTCATTGCTTCTTCTGCTTTTTTAATTTCTTCAGCAGTTGGATTATGATAATCGTGTTTAAATTGTTCTAAAGTGGTGTTTTTTACCCAACTCAATTCGATGGTGTTTTTTATAGGTGCTTCTATAAATTTCCCTTTCATGAACTCTACTTTCTTAGTTCTATTAGAATTCCATTCGTATTTTAAGTTTTCTAAAGATGAAAATTTAGAATATTTTTTCTCTGCTTCTGTCGCTGGTAAACCTGAAACTTGTGCAGCTATTTCCAATGTTAATAATTCATCTATTTTACCCTTAAAGTCTTCGGCTTTTAAACCTGTTGCTTCTAAAGATTCGATTACTTCAGTTTCTAAACCGTTTAATTGTTCTGTTTTTTTGTCGCCTTCGCACGAAAAGGCAAACAGAAAAATACTTGTTAATGCTATTAGTATTGTTTTCATTTTATTTTAAAACATTGTTTTTATCGATTCCGTAACTTAAAATAATTGGATTTGTAATTTTCCCATTTCCAGAAATAGCTTTCCAATTGCTTGGACTATCTACATCAGATGGGTCTCCACCTTTTCCTTCGATTTTAAATTCTACAGCATCTTTTGTTAGTTTTGTAATGGTGATTTCTCCTTCATAAGGCAACTCAGATGTCATCATTCCATTTTCAGAGACATCCATAAACATTATTGTTGCGGATGGATTTATGCCATCATATCTGTTACTTACAGCAAATTTCCCTTTTAATGGAAGTGAAAAACTTTCTGATATATGGTTTATAGTTGCTATAAATGATTTTCCTTTTTCTCCTGTTAGTTGTAGAGCAATAGCCAAATAATCATTGTCTTTTTGAAAGATTACTGTAGCTTGCATTTTCTCATCTCCTTTCAAATATATTTTCTTTTCAGATTTATAATTTACAAATCCTGCATTGTTGTCCATATCTTCAGCATCTGGTAATTCAACTTGTGTTCCTGTTTGGTTTTCAATAGTTTTTTCCACTGCTCCGGTTACAGCATCTTGCATACTTTCTTTTGCCTTATTACAAGAGAAAAAAGAAATAATTATTAATGTAAATACTATTTTTTTCATGATGTTTTTTATTTGTTAATTGGGAGTTGTAGTTGTTTTAATAGTTGATTGTTAATCTGACTATAGTCTAAAACCTTTATGTTGCTCATTGTTTTTAAAAAAACGTTTATATGAGGCACACTAGATGTTTCATTATTTGTTTTTAAATTTTTGGTTCTCGTATTTAATGTTACTCCTAGGTTTATAATTTTATTATTGCTATCGAATAATGGAATAAGCGACAAATAAGTGTTTGTAGTTGTAGAAGGTTTTCCTTTGTCAAGAAGAGTAATAGGACTTGATATTTCTGCAAAGAAATAATTAGGTAAACTTGTGTCTTTATTTCTTTGTAATGTAAGATTGTATTCTTTGGTTGTAAAGGTGTTTTCAACAGAAAAATCTAAAAAAACTTGGGTAGGCATTGATATAATAGCAACAAATTTTGGTTCACAAACTGTACCTCTATCTTCAATTTTAATTTTTGCAGCTATTTTTTCTCCTGTTAATATAGAATTGAAAGTCCATTCTCCTAAAGATTGTTTTATGAAGTCTATTTCAAATATTTCTTTATTTGTTTTATATGCTTTTGTTCCGTTCCATTGACCTCCTGTAAATGCATTTGTCCATCCCCATTTTCCTTTGAAAGAATTTCCTTCAAAAGAATATTCAAAAAAACCATTTTTACCATTGTTTACGAAAGTCCCTTTTAATATTCTTGTAGTAGGATTATAAGTAGCATCTATAGTTCCAACATTATCGTATTTTCCTGTTACTTTATTACCTACTTGCTCTAAGATTATAAATCCGTGATTTGTATTCCATTTACCGCTCCAAACTGCATTTACAATACATGAAGGCATTCCTTTAGATTTTGCATTTCCGTCCCACCAATAGTTTTTATCAGCCGTGTTAGCATTATTTGAAGTATAACCCCATGTTCCTATAAAACTTGGCAAACTACCTAACGTGCTCATATTTAGCCTAAATTGTCCGTCTTTAGTTCCGTTATAAAATTTACCAATATTCTCATTGCCTAAAAGAAATCCTACTGTTGTTCCTTTTGTTCCATAATCTCCATAAATGATATTTTTATTTGGATATTCAGGTCCATATTCTTCAAAGAAATTCATATCTCCATATTTTGAAGTATACATTCCATAATACAATGGTGATTGTCCTTGTGTTTGTAATCCGCTTATTAGAATAAGTGCTAAAATTAATTTTTTCATGTTTTATAGTTTTATAAATTCCACTCTCCTATTATTTGCTTTTCCCATTGCTGTCTTATTAGAATCTGATGGTTCTGCTTCTCCTTTTCCTTCTGTTTGCATTCTATTTTCTTCAATTTTGAATTCTGATGTAAGAATGTTTTTCACTGCCAAAGCTCTATTTTGAGATAGTGTAAGATTTGAAGTGGCATCTCCATCGCTATCTGTATGACCTATAATATTGATATTTACTGTTGGGTTTTCTTTTAAAACAGAAGCTATATCTTTTAGAACTCCATAAGAAGAAGGTTTAATAACATCTGAATTAACATCAAATAAAATACCTCTTGTTACTAATTTCCCTTCTGTAATTAATTTGCTACGAGTATCTGGTGAACCTACTGCATAACGAATGTTTGAGACCATAAATTCATCTTTATTTTCATTTTCAGAAAAATTCATGTATTTGGCTCCTATTTTAAAAACATTATATTTTGATTTTGAATTAAAGGCTTGAGGAATATCTAATATTTTGTTTTCATTTGCATATATTCTTAATCGAGAATTTTGTCGCCAAATAGAAATTTTTACTTGAGTAGGTTCTTCTTTATCATTTCCACCACAAATAAAATCTTTAACTGTGAAGCCTTCATTTTTACCAACTGTTTCTCCATTTTCCACTACATAAAAACTAGAAGATCCTTCACATGCTAACCATTTGAATTGAAAATAGTCATTTAAATACTCTTCTGATAAATCTCTCTTTGGATTTGTTGATGGTAAAATGTAGAATTGATATTCTAAAATATTATTACTTCGGTAACGTGTAAAAACATCAAACTCTAATGTGAAGTTTTCTGGCATATCTTTAACAAAATCAGGTTGAAAATAACCATCTTTTGAAATGAATAACCATCTTTGATTACTATCATCTATTGTTACTACTTCAGCGGATGAATTTGTATTCCAACCTAGAGGAAAATCTCCTATATTAGTTGTTGAAAAATCGTCATATCCAATAATTTTTTCTCCTGGAATAAAATCAAATTTTGAATACACTTTTATGTTTTTTAGATTCGTTTTGGATATTGATCCACTGCTTGAAGAATTATCATTTTCACTCATTTCTTCTGAATCATCTTTCGATTTTTTCTTTTTTGCTTTTTTATCTTTCTTTTTAAAAAGATTACTTATTCCGTCTTCTATTTTATTTAATGCTTTATCAACTGTTTCATCTCCTTTTTGTTCTCCCTTTTGATAGGTTTTATCTTTTGCATTTTTCACTACTTTACCACCTACTGTTTCTTGAGCTTGTAATGATAGTGTAAGTATGAAAAGAAATGTTGTAATAATTGTTTTCATAATTCTATAGTTTTAAATTTTATTTTCTATTTAGTGTTTAGAATTAAAAAAGGTAAACATGGTATATAAAAAATCTTTTTTTTAGTTAGTTTTGTTTACTTCTATAAAAAAAGTACACCAATGAATAACCCTGAACATGTAATTGCATTATTAAAAAAGGAAGACGAAAGAACAGTTCGGAAACTTTATGATGAGAATAAGAAAGGGTTTTTAATTTTCGCTAATCGTTATAATTTAAACTCGGAAGATGTTCTTGATATTTATCAAGATGCTGTTATTGCTTTAATTGAAAATGCAAAAAAAGGAAAAATTGATGCGCTACAAAGTAGTATTTCAACCTATTTATTTGGTATTGGGAAGTTTATGATTTTTCAAAAATTAAAAAAAGAGAAAAAAACGTTTTCAAAAGATGATTTTTCAAATCTAGAATATGTTGATGAAGATTATAATGAAGAGGAAAATAACATTCAAATTATTTTATTGCAAAAGGCTCTAAATAAAATAGGAGGACAATGTAAAAAGGTATTACAACTTTTTTATTATGAAGAAAAAAATTTAGATGAAATTCAAGAAGAACTTGGTTATAGTAGTAAGGATGTATTAAAAAGTCAGAAATCTAGATGTCTCAAACAACTGAAAGACTTAACAAAAGAAAATTAAAATGGAAAAGTATAGTTACATAGAAAAATATTTTGAAGGCACTTTGTCGTCTGAAGAAGAAATTATTTTTCAAAATTTACTGGCAGAAGACAACGATTTTGCTATGGTATTTGAGTATGAAAAAAATGTAAAAAAAGCAATAACGCTGAATGAAAGAAAGGCTTTAAAACAAAAAATACAATCTTTTGAAAAATCTAAAAAATCTTATAAATGGTTATATATAGCAGCTAGTTTTGCTGTTCTATTAGGCTTTTTTATATGGACTATTTTCTTAAATACAAATTACGATTCTCTTTACAATGAATATTATCAGACTTATCCTAATACTATTGCTCCAACAGTAAGAGGTGAAAATAATACAGATCTAAAATCGGATGCATTTTATGCTTATGATTCTGGAGATTATAAAGAAGCGATTGTTTTATTTTCGGAAATTTATACTAAAGATGGTGACGATTATGCTTTATTTTATAAAGCGTTGTCTTTAATGGAGACTCAGAAATACCAGGAAGCTCTTACTACTTTAAATTTACACGATTATACTAAAGAAAATACGTTTACACCTTTTTTTAGATGGTATGCTGCTTTAACAAACCTCAAATTAAAAAATAAAAAGGATGCTACTCAACTTTTAGAAAAACTTACTCAAACAGATAATCCGCAAAAAGAAGCGGCTACGAGATTACTTTCTGAATTGCAATAATTTTTTTCTAAAAATAAAAAGTAGTGCTACTAATAGTATTCCGATACTTATGTAAATTATCCAATTATAAGAATTGTTTACAATAGGTGAAACATCTCCATTTACTATGAAACCTGCCCAATAAAAAGGATGGTTTTTCATGGGATTATTTTTAATAAAAGTGTTTTTTGCATTAGCCAAGGCTTGGTCTTTTGCCTGTCCTTTTTTAAGATTTTCATAAAAAGAAATCATTATTTCTGAAGTTTCTTTATCAGGAACTTGCCATAAACTGACTACTGCACTTTTAACTCCTGCATACGTTAAAGCTCTAGACATACTCATAATACCTTCTCCATTTTTCAAAGTACCACTTCCAGTATCACAAGCACTTAAAACCACCATTGAAGCTGGAATATGCATGCCGTATAAATCTGAAAAATAAAGTTTTTCCTCATTAGAGAACACTAAACATGATTTATTAAAATCGTCTTCAAACAGTTGAGAATGCATGGATAAATGAAAAATATCAAAATTTTCAATTTCTTTTATGAAATTATCTTTTGTAGCCTTTTCTTTTGTAAACAATGTACCTCCAAAAAGATTTGCTATTTGTTGAGATTCAACAGTAGTAAATTTTAATTCTTTAAAGTCACTTCTTTTATTATTGCTTGAAGGTTTATCATAAAATGGAGCGAACGCAGCCAAACTCTGATTATAGTTTTTTTGCCTATTTTGTTGGTGCAACAACCACATAGGTAACGAATAATTATAAGACACTAAGTGATTTTCTATAACATAAGCCTCTTTTTTATAATTATATAGTGTTTCAAATGGAAGATAGTTTAGGAAACTATCAGGAATTATAGTAATGGTCTTTTTAAAAGTAAAAGGCATTAAAAGAGTATACAATGTATTACTATTTTTTTTAAAATTGGTTTGAATAGTGTGTATTTCTTTACTATACTTTTTGACTTGATTTTCAATTGTTTTTTTATCACCAATTTTCTTTATTTCAATTGAATTGTTGGAAAACATAATCGCATAAACAACATTGCTACAAACATAATATTTAAGCAATTGTTCCTCTTTTTTTAATCTAGAAATCACTTTATTTACATCAAATGTAGCTGTATTAAATTTGGAATAATTTTTCTCCGTTTCACTTAGTTTATTACTTAGTTTATCAATTTCTTTTTGTAATGTTATTATTTTTCTTGAATTAAAATCTTTTTCTCTTTTTACCGTTGTATTTTGTTTTTTATAAAATTCAAGTTCTATCTTTAAATTATTAATTTGATTTACAGAAGTTGTATTTTCAGATGTTCTTCTTTTTATTTTTTTATCAAACTCTTTTAGTAAATGCTGAGAAGCATTACGTTCTATAAGATTTATGTTTTTTATTTTTTGTTGAAAACTAGCTTGATTTAAAAGTGTACATTCTAAAATACCTTCAACAATTTCTTGATGATAATAACTTAAATAATCATTAAATTCTCCTTTTAAATAATATTCTTGAAATAATTTTCCAGCAATTTGGTATAAGTTTTCAGCAATTTCTATGTCTTTTTTTTGTTTAGATAGTTTGAATTTTTTCACATATAAATCTGCTACTTTTTCAAAAATATTAATAAAATAAGCATCTGCAAGTTCAGATACATTTTCAAACTTTATTTGATCAATCGCAATTTTTGTCTTTGTTTTCTCATAAACTAATTGTTCTAATGTGTTTTTGCTAATAGCAATTGCTTCTTGATTTTTATTCATTCCACCTAAGATAATAGCTTTAATAATTTGGATTGAAAATTTACTAGAATTAAAATGCTGTTGATCTACTATTTGTTCTGCAATTTCTATATGATGCAATGCTTTTTTATACTCCTTTAGTTTTTCATAAGAAGTACCTAATTTAGCATTAACTAACATTTTAGGAACGATTAAATTAAATTTATTTATAATGGGTTCTAATTGATGAAGTCGTTCTGCGGTTTGAGCATATTCTTCAAACTCATACATAAAGTCTGCAACATCGTAATATCGCATGGTTAGAAACGCTATTGCTTCTTCATTTTCTTTTTTAAATGATGTTTCAGTCTTTAAACTATCACAATATTTGGTGGCCATTTCAAAATTACCTGTTGCTGCAAAAAAAGAAACATTGCCATCTATTTGCATTTGTCTAGCATGAAAACACAATTCTTTTGAATGAATATTCAACTGCTTTTTATTTTTAAAAAAAAGAGTATTTATCTTATTTACGTATTTTTTTGCTTCGTCTTGTGCTCCATATTCTAACAAATTACTAATCAGGTTTCTATAACCAATAAGTAATTGATCTATATCTTCTGGTTTGTTTGTAGTAATTTTTTCTAAGATTGAAATTGCTTTTTTATAACATTCATTCGCTTTTGTAGGATTATAATTCTCTATATAAGCATCTCCTAAATTATTATAATCATTAGCTATGTTTGCATTTTCTCCATTAGTTGCCATATTTAAGTCTAAAGATTTTTTGTAAAAAGAAATGGCTTCATATGGGTTTTTACATTGTCTATAGATATATCCTAAATTTGATAAATACTCTATTCTGGTTTTTGTACTTGCTAGATTGAAATCTTTTAATTCTACTCCTTCCAAAGCTTTTTCTAGTGCTTTTTCCCAGCTCTCTTTTTCTGACAAATAATTATAATATAAAACATATGTTTTAATTAATAAATCGGACTGAAAAGTATCTCTTTTACTACTCTTTAAAAGGTTATTTTGCAATTTATCAAGAGATAAAATGGATTTTTTTTCTTTTAGATATACGAAGTATTTTATATAATTTGTAGCTAATGTTGGGTTTCCTTTTACATTATTTTGCCAAAGTTGGATTGCTTTTGTAAAATCTTCAACATGTTCTAAACTATCTGATAATTTTACTGTTTTTTTTAAGTCATTATGTTGTGAAAAAAAAGAAATAGAATACAATAAAACTAAAAAAAAACACTTTTTCATACAGTCATTTTTAATATTCTAAAAATAGAAAAATAATTTCTTGTTTCATTAAAAAAATAAAAAAAGAGTTTCTAAATAATACTATTTCCTTTTTTAAAAAAAAAGAAGAACAACCTCAATCCAATTATGACAGCAAAACCTATTGTCTGAATAGTATAATTTGTAATTTTAATAGATAAAAATATATTCATTGACTATGAAACCAACCTAGTAAAAATGATGGTTTTTATAGATTTATTTTGGGTAAAAAGTGTTTTTAACATTAGCCAAAGCTTCATTTTTTGCTTGTGCTTTTTATAAGATTTATAAAAACAAATTGTCACAAATGATAATTAGATCTTAATATTTTCACCTTAAATCATTAAATACCAAAAGAACTATTGCTTTATTTTTAATAACTCGAAGGTGATTTTTCCTGTTTTAGCCTCAATATTTTTTTAATATGTTTGAAATGACATAACATTTATGATTTAAAGTTAAAAGAATTTATCTTATAATAATAAACATAAGATACCATTAAAACGGCTAAGATAATTAACGGAAAAACAGTTCCAAATCCAAAACCTTCTACAGCAGTATGACTAATTGATGCAAATATAAAATCGAAGACAAATCCTGCATAAGCCCATTCTTTCAATCTTCTTGGTATTTTTGGAATAATTAATGCGATTACTCCTAAAATTTTAAACAATACTAAAGCGCTTCCAAAATATTCAGGATATCCCAAATGTCTGATTCCTTCTTTTGCTAATTCTGTTTGATAAGTTAATGCTGGCATTACTCCTTCAAATAAGAAAATAACAATTGTTGCTGTCCAAAAAATAATTTTGTTTGTTTTTTTTGATTTCATTTTTTCTGTTTTTTAAATTAATATTAAAGTTATAAATTAAAAGATTCACTTCTATTTTTATTATAATTTAGTACCCAATGTGTTCCAAATTTATCTATAAGAGTTCCAAACAATACACCCCAATAATTGTATTCTAGCTGATAATTAGATTTTCCACCTTGAGAAAGTTTTTCGTAATACTCTCTAATTTCTTTTTCACTACTACAATTCAAAAAAAGAGAAATAGTATTTCCTTTAATTAATTTATCATTATCTACTATATCTGAAGCCATTAATAACAATCTTTCTTTTGAAAGTGAAGCATGCATAATATAATGTTTCATCTGCTTAGGTATTTTTTCTGATATAGGAGAATCTCCAATAGTCTGATACAAAAGTTTCCCTCCTAAACATTCTTTATAAAACTGCATTGCTTCAAGACAATTTCCATTAAAGGTCAAATAAGAATTAATTTGTGTCATATTCATTTCATATGAAATTAAACAAAAATGCAATCGTATATCGGATTAAGTAACATTACAAAATTGCAACAAAAACAAGACTTTTAAAATGTGCAAAAATGACAACTTAAGGTATATTTACGTCAATATAATTTGTACTTTAGACCTTTATTCCAAGTATTTTATATGAAAAGTGTAAGTATTTTAGTTCCAGAATCGTCAGTATTACAAGCCATTGCTGATCCACAATATTTATTTTCTGCTGTAAATCAATTCATGATGGTTTCTGGTAAAAAACCTTTATTCAATATAGAACTTGTAGGATTTAAAAAAGAAATTAAATTAAATGATGGTCTTTATTCTGTGAAAACTACTCAACTACTAAAAGATGTAAAAAAAACAGATTTAATAGTAATTCCTGCATTGTTTGGTGATATGAAAAGTGCTATTAAAATGAATAAAAAAGCATTGCCATGGATAAATGAGCAATATGAAAATGGAGCAGAAATAGCTTCATTATGTGTAGGTGCTTTTTTATTAGCATCAACAGGATTACTTGATGGTAAAAAATGCTCTACACATTGGGGATTTCAAAACGAGTTTCGAGAAATGTTTCCAAAAACAGAAGTTGTTGATGGTAATATTATTACAGAAGAACATCGTATTTATTCTAGTGGAGGAGCTAATTCATATTGGAATTTATTATTGCATTTAGTTGAAAAATATACTGATAGACAAACCGCTATTTTAGCCTCTAAATATTTTGCCATTGATATTGATAGAAAAAATCAATCTGCTTTTGCAATGTTTCAAGGTCAAAAAAACCATACTGATGAGGCTATAAAACAAACTCAGGATTTTATTGAAAATAATATTCAAGAAAGAATAACAATTGATGAACTGGCACATTTAGTTTCATTAGGGAGACGAAGTTTTGAAAGACGATTTAAACTAGCTACTAATAATTCTGTTTTAGAATACATAAATAGAGTTAAGATAGAATTTGCGAAACGAAATTTTGAAACAAATCGAAAAAACATAAATGAAGTTATGTATGATGTTGGTTATACTGATTCAAAGGCTTTTCGAACTATTTTTAAAAAGATAACAGGATTAACTCCTATTGAATATAGAAATAAATACAACAAAGGAACTTTAAATTAGTTGCATACAGGAGAACTATTTTTTATTTCTGCTGAAAACCCTTTTAGAAAAGGTCATTCTCCATAAAAATATACGATTGTTGCTAAACCAAATAGTACATTAAGAATTTCTGAGAAATAAAAATTCATACCCAAAAAATCTTGTGTGATTGGAGATAGAAATGCTATTGGAATGGTTAATAAAATTTCCCAAAAGCATTTCTTAAAAATCGTTAATCATCATTTGATAGTAATTATAACCTGCCATTCCTATAGGAACGTGTTTCATTCTAGAATGGTTCGTTTTTTTAGTGGTGTTTATGATTTTCCATGTTATTAAATTTTTTAATAAATTCAATTATAATTTTACATACTATTTATCCAATCTATAATTTCTTGTTTTTGTTCGTTTGAAAGGACAGCGTCTTTGTGAATAAAGCTATATGAGTTAGGAGGCATTTTGTTTTCCTCAATTTGACTAACTATTGATTTTAATTTACTTTTTTTTCTTCTGTTTGAATAATTATCCCATTCGTTAAAATTTAATTCTGCTTTACCTTCATCAATATGATTTTCTAAAAACCAAGCAACTGGTTGTACTTTATTATACCACGGATATGATGTATTATTACTGTGACAATCATAACAAGCTGTTTTCAATAGGTTATCAATATTTTTTGGCACAGTATTAACTATCATAAAATCTGTATTGGGTACACTATCACTTTGATTGCGTTTTGTGGGAAAAAATTGAATTCCCACAAACACAATCAATAAAATCAATACTATGATTTTAAATTTTTTCATTTAGTTTATTTGCTTTTTTACACTTCCACATTTTAGCATTTTTGAACCAAAATATGGGTTTTTAATTTCTTTTACTTCGCTTAACCAATGTGCTCCTTTGTTGTTGTTTGCCATAGGACAAAAATCTTGATAAATAACTTTATCGGTTCCAAGAAGTGCTACTAAATCAGTAATATCTGTACTTAAAGCTTCAAAGTGTTCTCTTTGGTGATCAATAGGGCTTTTTACGATATGCTCTGCATGTTCTTTTGCACTTTCTTGAATTTCCATATATTCTTTATGTGTTTCTTGCGATAATTTTGACATATCGAATTTAGAAATAGCATCTAAAAGAGAATTTCCTCCTGTTGCTGTTTTTTCTTTACTATCAGCAACTAAACCATTTTTGATTTCAAAATAAGCATCAAGTATGGCTGATGTAGCAGTGTTTTTTGTACTGTTTTGAGTAATTGCTCTTTCTGTACTTTCGTTATTACCATGGCCGTGTCCGTCTTCGTGATTTGCTTCAGAGTGGTTGTGTGCTTCAACTGCTTCTAAATCCATTCCACATTTTGGACATGAACCTACTTCATCATAGGTTTTATCGCCTTCGCACTTCATTGGACAAGCATATGTTGTATGATTATCACTCATTTCATTATGTATTTCGTCTTTTTGTTCTCCTTTGTTGTCTTTACAAGAAATTGTTAAGCTTAATAAAGCTACTGCTAAAACTCCTATTACTTTTTTCATTATTTTTAAAATTTATTTGTTATTAATTGTTTCTTTTACTTCTCCACATTTTAACATGGAAGCCCCAAAATATGGGTTAATTACTTTATTTTCTTTACTTAACCAAAACGCACCTTTATCGTTATTTGCCATAGGACAAAACTGAACATAAGTAGTTTCGTTTAAAGGGTTAAAAGCTTTTGTCATTGCTACCATTACATTTGAAATTGGTTCTAAAGACATTCTTAATTCTTTAATGTTTTTTATGTGTGTAGCGTGTAATGTTTGTTTTTTTAACTCTGCTTGGTAACTCATCCATATTTTATGAGCATCTCCTTTAAATACGCTCATGTTTATTTTATTAAACGATTTTTCAAATTCTAAAAGAGCTTTTTTAGCCGAATTAAAATCATCTTTTGTTAAAGCATCTTTAAATTGAAAATAATCTTTATATAATGGTTGTAAGCTCTTTTTGGCTTCTGCACTAATTGCTGTTTTATCTTCTTTTAGCACTACTTTTTTATCACCATTCATAGACATTTGTGAATCTCCATGATTGTGTCCTGTATTTACTTTGCCACCTTCAATATTCATCATACTTGGTTTTCCAGCTAATTGTGCAGCAGCGTCAACATTAAAAGTACCATTTGCTACTATTTCTTCGCCAATTTCTAAACCGTTTTCAATTATATAATCGTTTCCTAATAATGGCCCTAAGGTAACTTCACGTAATTTGAATGTTATTCCTTTGTCAGTTTCATTTTTTACATATACAATTGAGCGTTTTCCTGTCCACATTACAGCAGATTTTGGGACACTTAATGTTGATTTATTTGCACTTATTTGAGTTTTTAAAGTACCTGTTGCAAACATTTCGGGTTTGAATTTTAATCCTGAATTAGCTACCTCAACTCTTGCTTTTGCAATTCGTGTTATTGGGTTTATAAATGGATCTATAAATGTTATTGTTCCCGAAAATTTTTCTCCTGGAAATGATGCAATTGTATAGTCTATTTTATTTCCTTTTTTTACCCAATTCATGTCTGATTCGTAAATTTCAAAAAGCACCCAAACGGTTGATAAATCGGCAACATCATATAATGTTTGTCCTTTTTGAAGATAATCGCCTAACTCAACATTTTTCTTGATAATATATCCTGAAACATCGGCATAAACAGGAAATCTATCTTGGGTTTTACCTGATGAGATAATAGTATTAATAGTAGCATCAGAAACTTTCCAATTTTTCAATTTCATTTTTACCGATTCAAATAATTCAGGTTGAATGTCTTTTACGGTATATGCTTCAATTAATTCTTGTTGTGTGCTGGCTAATTCAGGAGAATAGATATACGCAACTACTTGACCTTTTTTTACATATTCGCCCACAAACGAAACTTGAATTTTTTCGATACGACCTGGTATATGTGATGATTGGCTATAAACGGTTCTTTCATTAACTTCAACTTTTCCATTAAGTGAAATTTCTTTAACACCATCGGTATTTCCAACTTTGTAAGTAGAGATTCCAGCAATAATCATGGCAGATTCCGACATGCTAATTGCATCAGGATCTATATCATCATCTCCTGCTTCCAAAGGGATTAAATCCATTCCACATATAGGACAATCACCTGGTTCTGGCTGTCTAATTTGTGGATGCATAGAACAGGTCCATGTTTCTGCTTTTGATGAAGCATCTGTTTTATTTTCATCTTTTTCTTCAGAGCTTCCACCAAATAACAAAGCTCCTAATAGTAGCCCAACTAATAAGGTTATTGCTAATAAGATTTTTGTTTTTTTATCTATATTCATGATTAAAATTGTTTTGCGGTTAAATAATCTAATTCTGCTAATTTTACATGAAAAGTACTTATACTTGACAATTGCAATTTTTGATATTTTAAAAGCTCTTGTTGCATACGTAATACTTCTTCAAAATCTTTATTGGCATTACTGTAGTAGGCAAATAATAGACTTAAACTTTTGGATAGTGTTATTACTTGTCCTTCATATAATTTTAACAAGTCTCTTTCTTTTTGCAATTCAAAAACAAGTTTGTAATAGGTTCCGTTCAATTTGTTTTCATAAGCTTCTTTTTGAAAAGAATAATTTTCCTGCATTAATTTTGCTTCAGTAACTGCTGCGTCATATTTTTTTCTAAAAATGGGCAAACTAACTGTAACCATAGGCATGATAACATCTTTACCCGAATCTGGAAAATTATTCATTCCAGTACCTACAAAAACATAATCTAAACCAACTCCTAATTTTGGCAAACCTTGTTTTCTAGCTACTTCAATTGTAGCTTCCGAAGCTTGCTTTTTTAATTCAATTTCTTGTAGTATTGGATTAGTAACTATTGAATCTTTACGATATTCGATGGGTAATTCTATTGTTTCTATCTTTTTAGAAACAACAACTTTTTCATCATACTTTCTATTTAGAATACTGTTGAACCAAGATGTTAATGCTGGTTCTTTTTTATTTAAAATTTCTAAATTAGTTTGAGCATCTTTTATCATAATATCCACACGTAGAACATCTACTAAACTTCCTTTAGCATTTTGAAATTTTGTATTGGTTATGCTTTTGTACGATTCTAAAATTCTAATGTTTTCTTGTTCAATTTCTTTTAAACCGTGCAATTCATATAATGGATAATATACAGCGGCTACTTGTGAAAACAATTGGTTTTTAGCATTTAAGAATGCTTGATATTTACTTTCTGCAAGTAAAGTTGCTGCATTTTTTTGTGCTTTTAAAGTACCAAACCAAGGAAACATTTGCGAAAGAGATAATCGAACATTTTGCGGTCCAAGTCTTGTTTCCACGGGAGAAATAAAATACCCCATTGAAAGATTAGGATCGGGCAAAGAGCTAACTTGTGGTATTTTTTGCATGGCTGCTTCAAACTCTTTATACTTTGCTTTTAATTCTGGATTATTTTCCGCAGCAATAGTATAATAATCGTTTAAAGATTGTCCTTTAGCATTATAAGCAAAAAATAAAATGAATATAATTATTAGTTTACGCATTTCTCTTTTCTTTATTTTTAATTACTGTTTCTCTCCAAAACGCTTGTAATACAGGTACTACAAACATGGTCATAATTTGAATAGTCATTCCTCCAAATGTAGGGATTGCCATAGGAATCATAATATCTGAACCTTTACCAGTTGAAGTTAAAACGGGTAGTAAAGCAATAATTGTTGTTGCAGCTGTCATAACTGCTGGTCTAACTCTCATTTTTCCGGCTTCTACTACAGCGTCCCGAACTTCAGGTATTGTTTGTGGATTTTTTTCTTCAAAAACTTGGTGGATATAAGAACCCATGATTACTCCATCATCAGTAGCAATTCCAAATAAGGCTATGAAACCTACCCAAACAGCTACACTTAGATTTATGGGATGCATCTGGAATAAATTCCGCATGTTTACACCAGCAACGTCAAAATTCATAAACCAATCTTGTCCATATAACCAGAGCATAATAAATCCTCCTGCAAATGCAACAAATACTCCAGAGAAATGGATTGACGATGCAATAACAGTCTTGAATTGAAAATAAAGTAATAAAAAGATAACGATTAAACAAATAGGAATTACAATTGAAAGTCTTTTCATTGCTCTTATTTGATTTTCATAACTTCCTGAAAATTTATAATTTACACCTTGAGGCACTACCAATTCGCCTGAATCAATTTTAGCTTGAATTGCTTTTTGAGCATCATTTACTACATCAACTTCGGCATAGCCATCATTTTTATCGAATAATACAAAACCAACCAGAAAAGTATCTTCACTTTTAATGGCTTGAGGTCCTTTTTTATATTCAAACTGAACTAATTGACCTAACGGAATCTGTGCGCCAGTAGGAGTAGCTATTAATATTTTTCCTA
This sequence comes from Flavobacterium sediminilitoris, assembly GCF_023008245.1. Taxonomy (NCBI): domain Bacteria; kingdom Pseudomonadati; phylum Bacteroidota; class Flavobacteriia; order Flavobacteriales; family Flavobacteriaceae; genus Flavobacterium; species Flavobacterium sediminilitoris. The sequence goes on along the minus strand of NZ_CP090145.1, from coordinate 1,856,780 downwards.
ATGCTTCAGGGCTATCTCTTAATTCTCTAGGATAGCGAACTCTTATAGGATAGCGTTCTCTTCCTTCAACAGTTGAAGAAATTTTCATTCCTCCAATTGCTGTTTCAATAGCTTGTTGAACATCTTCTATATTTAAGCCAAATCGAGCAATTCTTTCTCTATCAATATTTAAATGTAAATAAGGTTTTCCTACGATTCTATCGGCAAAAACAGCTTCGCTTTTTACAGAAGGAACTTCTTTAATAATGGCTTCTAATTCTAATCCAAATTCTTCAATAGTTTTTAAATCGGGTCCAAAAACTTTTATTCCCATAGGTGCTCTCATTCCTGTTTGAAGCATAACCAAACGTGTTTCGATAGGTTGTAATTTCGGAGCAGACGTAACACCTGGTATTTTAGAAGCTTTTACAATTTCATTCCAGATATCATCGGGTGACTGAATTATATCGCGCCAATTTCTATAGAAAGAACCATCTTCGTCATGTATTAAATTTTTTACAGTAATTGCCTGTTTTAGTGCTTCATCATGTGAAAGTGTATCACCAGATTTTGTAATGTAACGACCTTTATTATCGGTTTTAAATCGCATTCGATGTCCGTTAGCATCCAAAATATATTCTGGCTTATAATTGATAACGTTTTCATACATTGAAATTGGAGCAGGGTCTAAAGCACTTTCTACACGTCCTAATTTCCCAACTGCCATATCAACTTCGGGAATGTGGTTTAGAATCATATCGAGTTGTCCAACTACTTTTCTGTTTTGTTCTACACCAGCATGTGGCATAGATGTTGGCATTAAAAGATAGCTCCCTTCATTAAGTGTTGGCATGAATTCGGAACCAATTCCAGGAAATGTATGCGCTGGTACTGACCAAATTTTAGAGGATCTAATATTCCAACCTAATTTGTCTAACCCATTAGCAACAAAGCCAAAAGTGCTGTCGAATCCTATCCAAACTAAAACTCCAAAAAACAATGTTATCATTGGTAATAACATGAATTTACCTTTATTTTCTAAACACCAACGCAGTACTTTTTCATAGGAACTTACTATATACAAAAGAACACCTAATATTATTCCTAACAAAATGATTACAAATAGGTAATTACCAATTACACTTATCTGAGGACCTAAAGGCATCCATTCTTCAGTAAGGAAAAAGGATACAATAAATAATACTATAATTAAATTGAAATGCTTTGTATAGCGTTGGAATTTTTGAGGTATTTTGTGATTTAAGAGATCATATAACCCCATTAACGTTAAAGCTAATGGAAGCCAAATTTTAAAATAAATACTCAATAATATACCTCCTGAAATAAATACATACGCCCAAAAACGTTTTACTCTTTTTTTGTCGTAGTCAATCCCAAAAATATAATGAGCTAAAGATGGAAGAATAATTAATCCTAAAACAAAAGCACCTAATAAAGCAAATGTTTTAGTAAATGCTAAAGGTCTAAATAATTTTCCTTCGGCAGATTCCATAGCAAATACAGGAATAAAACTTACAACCGTAGTTGCTAAGGCAGTTGTAATAGCTGAAACAACTTCGGTAGTTGCTTCATAAATTACCTGCATTAATTTTTTGCCTTTTGCACCATGGTTTTCTGGCATTTCGAGATGTCGAATAATATTTTCGACAAACACGACGCCTACATCTACCATTACTCCAATTGCAATAGCAATTCCTGATAAAGCCACTACGTTAGCATCTACACCAGCATAACGCATTACAATGAAAGTCATTAATACTCCAACGGGTAATAAGCTGGAAATGATTAAAGAAGCTCTTAAATTTAAAACTAAAAGTAAAACCACAATAATACTGATTAATACTTCATGCGAAAGAGCTGTTTCTAAGGTTCCAATTGTTTCCTGAATTAATTCTGTTCGATCATAAAAAGGAACAATTGTTAATTGGCTTACAACACCATTAGCTAATGTTTTTTTAGGTAAACCTGGTGCAATTTCATTGATTTTAGATTTTACACCATTAATTACTTCTAATGGATTAGAGCCATATCGTGCAATAACAACACCACCTACGGCTTCAGCACCTCCTTTATCTAAAATCCCTCTTCTTGTTTCAGGTCCTAATGCAACTACACCTATATCTTTTATACGAATTGGAACATTGTCTTTAACTGCTACAACGGCCAATTCAATATCTTCTACTTTTTTAACATAACCTAAACCTCTAACTAAATACTCGGCTTGGTTAATTTCAATTGTTTTGGCACCAACATCTTTATTCGATTTTTGTACAGCAGTCATTACCTGCATTAAACTGATATTGTATGCTTTCAATGCATCAGGGTTAACATCAATTTGATACTCTTTTACAAAACCACCAATGGATGCTACTTCTGAAACTCCTTGCACGGCATTTAGTCCGTATTTAATGTAAAAATCTTGTGCTGTTCTTATTTCTTGTAAATCCCATCCACCAGTAGGATTACCGTCTTTATCTCTTCCTTCAATTGTGTACCAATATACTTGCCCTAGTGCTGTTGCATCTGGACCTAATGATGGTTTTACATTTTCGGGTAATAAACTATTTGGTAGTGAGTTTAATTTTTCCAATATTCTGGATCTGGACCAGTAAAATTCGATATCATCATCAAAAATGATATAGATACTTGAAAAACCAAAAATAGAATTACTTCTAATTGATTTTACACCTGGAATTCCTAATAAATAGGTTGTTAATGGATAAGAGATTTGGTCTTCAATATCTTGAGGCGACCTACCTTGCCATTGCGTAAAAACAATTTGCTGATTTTCACCAATATCAGGAATAGCATCAACCGCAACCGAATCAGAAGGAAGAAATGGTATTTTCCAATTAAACGGTGCTGTAGAAATACCCCATAAAATTAGAACTATAAAAATAAGTACAGTTACTAATCTATTTTCTAGGAAATATTTTATTATTTTATTTAACATATGAATATAAAATTTACAACCAACAAAAAATTATTTATCAAAGATTTTGGTAAACATTTTTTTGAATATTCCTCCAAAGAAGAACTTTGGAGGAATTAGGTTAATTACAACTTACTAAAATAAAATTACTCGCGGTCATATTGACAACATCCTGGAAGATTGTTATAATCTTCGTCTTTTGCTTTAACAAGTTCAGTATCATAACCAGCTTTGGCTATACGTTTTGCAATTTCTTCTTTATTTATTTTAGATTCATCATAAGTTAATGTTGCCATTTGGGTTTCTTTGTTCCATACTACGGTTGCAACATCTTTGATATTTCCTGCTTTTTCTATTGTTTTTTTGCACATTCCACAATTTCCAGAAACTTTTATTTCTTCTGTTTTTGTGTTCTCTGTTTGTGCATTAATTGTGGTTGATAACAATACCGTAATTGCTATTATTATTTTTAATAATGATTTTTTCATTCTATATGATTTTAGTGTTCAAAAAGATTTTTTGAATTAATTTTTGAAATAAATTTAAATTGAATAACAGATATATTGAATTAAACAAACATGTTTAACATGAATAGTTTAAACATCAATAAACGTTATAAAAAGTAGTAGTGCTACTACTATAAATTTGACACAAGTATGGATGTCAAACTCTGAATTTAGCTTATTTTAGGTATAAGCCATATAGAAGAATAACCCTTTAAAACAGAAGGTATTTTATAGAAAAAATTAACTTTATTTGAAGTTATAAATCTAAAAATAGTATTTGTTTTGAATGCAAGTATTATTGATGTAGAGCTACTTGTACAAGTTGAAGAACAACCACATTTTGAATGGCCGCAATTTCCTTCACATCCGTTATCATCAGAATCACTGTTGCTATCACAACAGCTTTGTTCTTTTACTTTAATTGAAGAAACTTCTTTTTCACAAGTATATTTTTCACTACCACATGCAAAAGAAGTATAAGGAATTAAAAATATTCCTAAAAACAAAAGTAATATGAAGTATGATTTTCTCATTAATTGATAATAATGATATGACAAAGTTAACCAAAACAAATTATTTTTTATCAAAAAAATGTTAAAATAAATTTGCTTTGTGATTTAATGGCGCATTTTTATTTGCATATTTATCTATTATCATTTGTGTAATGGAGGTATAGGAAGTAGTCCCTTTGCATTGGATTTTGTGCTTTTGGCATAAAAGTGAAGTGTAATTTTTGTTTTCATTGTGGTGACCAATTAATTATTACTCAATTTAATTTCCTAATTGAAAACAAACAAGATGTTTGATGAGTGAACAAGCTATTGAACAAGTCATTAAACCGCCTATTTTCAATACTTCCGAGAGTTTAGCGAGACCCTAATTTTTGGTTTTTTTAGGGTCTCGATTTTATCTCGATTAGAATAAGATTTAATGAATAATTTGATATGGTTGCAAAAAAAAAACCCGTAAATCATAAGATTTACAGGGTTTTGCTACCGTTTAGGATTTTTTCAGCGGAGAAAGAGGGATTCGAACCCCCGGACCTGTTACAGTCAACAGTTTTCAAGACTGCCGCATTCGACCACTCTGCCATTTCTCCAGTAAGTCACAATCATTTCGTGATTGCGAGTGCAAATATAGAAAGCTTTTTTAAATTTCAAAAATAAAATACAATAAAAAAATATTTTTTTATCAATAAAAAACACAACAAACTAAATATAAGCGATTTAAATAAAAATATTTTTTTTACAGTCTTACTATATTATTTTTAAAAAGACCGTATTTATTTAAAAACACGGTCTTTTTAATATTCTTATTTCCCTAGCTCAGCAATCTTGGCTTCAACTTCTATTTCACTTCCTTCAAAAACTTTTTCTTCTATAAGTTCTTTTCCATTCACATTACTTTTAACGATTACTGTTGCTTTTACAATCCCATTTTCATCTTTCTCTTTAACAACATCAATATCTATAATAGTTTTCTCTACATTATGATTACAATTTGGTCCATGTACATGAGTAGCATCTCCTCCTTGTAGGTGTTTACAATTAGGGTTAAGGCAGCCTTTAGCTTCACATTCTTCAACATTTTTAGAATGACATTCAACAGTTGAACCGTGCTTATGACAACATGATCCTAATTCTGTAGTTACAGAATGCCCTCCTAAAATAGGTGCAATAACCAAACCTATTAAACATGTTAATTTAATTAATATATTCATAGATGGTCCTGAAGTATCTTTAAATGGATCTCCAACAGTATCTCCCGTAACTGCTGCTTTATGAGCATCAGAACCTTTATATGTCATTTCTCCATTAATTTCAACACCTGCTTCAAATGATTTTTTAGCATTATCCCACGCTCCACCAGCATTATTTTGAAACACAGCCCAAAGTACTCCTGAAACAGTAACACCTGCCATATATCCTCCTAACATTTCTGCAATTAACTGATTGTTATCAGTATAAACTAATTTCCCTAACAATACAATTGCAATTGGGAAACCAATTGTTAAAATCCCTGGTAACATCATCTCTCGTAAAGCTGCCTTTGTAGAAATCTCTACACATTTACCATATTCAGGTTTTCCAGTTCCTTCCATAATTCCTGGAATTTCTTTAAATTGACGACGTACTTCATATACCATATCCATAGCTGCTTTTCCAACAGAGTTCATTGCCAATGCAGAGAAGACTACAGGAATCATTCCACCCACAAATAACATAGCTAAAACCGGTGCTTTAAATATGTTAATTCCATCAATTCCTGTAAAAGTTACATACGCAGCGAATAAGGCTAATGAAGTTAAAGCAGCCGAAGCAATTGCAAATCCTTTCCCTGTTGCTGCAGTTGTATTTCCTACAGAATCTAAAATATCTGTTCTTGTTCTAACTTCTTTTGGTAATTCACTCATTTCAGCAATTCCTCCAGCGTTATCCGAGATTGGCCCAAAAGCATCAATTGCTAATTGCATTGCGGTAGTTGCCATCATTGCAGAAGCAGCTAAAGCAACTCCATAAAATCCTGCCAATGCATAAGAAGCCCAAATTGCTCCAGCAAAAATCAATACTGTCGGAAAGGTAGAAATCATTCCTGTTGCTAAACCTGCTATTACATTTGTTCCTGCACCAGTTGATGATTTTTGCACGATTGCTAGAACTGGTTTTGTCCCTAATCCTGTATAATATTCTGTAACTGAAGAAATAACTCCACCAACTACTAACCCTACAATAGTTGCATAAAATACACGCATTGAAGAAATATCCTTTAACCCTTCACCAAAAAAATCCATTTTCATAGTTTCAGGCAACATATATTTCACCAAGAAAAAACACGATATTAGCGTTAAAACAATAGAAACCCAGTTTCCAATATTTAAAGCTCCTTGTACTTGTTTTTCTTTAGCATCATCACTTTTAATTTTGACTAACATGGTTCCGATAATCGAAAATAAAATTCCGAAACCTGCAATTGCCATTGGTAATAAAATGGGACCAATTCCTCCAAAAGCATCTTGAATACTTCCTCCCATATCTTTAATTACATAATTTCCTAAAACCATTGCCGCTAAAACTGTTGCTACATAAGAACCAAATAAATCAGCTCCCATACCCGCAACATCACCTACGTTATCACCTACGTTATCTGCAATTGTAGCAGGATTACGAGGATCGTCTTCTGGAATACCAGCCTCTACTTTACCAACTAAATCTGCTCCAACATCTGCAGCCTTAGTGTAAATACCTCCACCAACACGAGCGAACAACGCAATTGACTCTGCTCCTAAAGAGAATCCTGCTAAAGTTTCTAAAACAATTGTCATATCTTCAGTAGAAGTCCAAGTTCCTTTCATAAATACATGAAAAAGAATAATAAAAAATGCTGTTAAACCAAGGACGGCTAAACCCGCAACTCCTAATCCCATAACTGTTCCACCACCAAAAGAAACTTTTAATGCTTGAGGCAAGCTAGTACGGGCTGCTTGTGTTGTACGAACATTAGTCTTTGTTGCTATCTTCATCCCCATATTTCCGGCCAAAGCTGAGAAAATAGCTCCAAAAATAAATGCAACCACTATTAATATATGCGTTGTAGGAACAATATATGAAATACCTGCTAACGCAATACTTGCTCCAATTACAAAAAAAGTTAATAATCTATATTCTGCCTTTAAAAATGCTAGCGCTCCCTCATATATATAATCTGAAATTTCTTTCATTTTACCATCTCCTGCATCTTGCTTTAAAACCCAAGCCCTTTTATACATCATAAAAAGAAGCCCAATAATTGCCATAATAATTGGCACGTAAATCATTATTGAATCCATAAAATTTTTTGGTTGTTTTAGTTAAAAATAATTTGTCGTTCTTAACAAAAATAAACAAAAAAGGCAATATTGATTAACAATATTGCCTTTTTTATGAAATTCTTTAAAAACTATTTAATACTAAACAATCCTTCTGGTTTATTTTCTATTTCTTGAAAACGCTTTGTACATTTTACAAAAATTTCTTTTGCTTCATTAACATCTCCCCATCCTTCAACATCAACTTGTTTATTTTCTAAATCTTTATAAACTTGAAAAAAATGTTCAATTTCTTTTATTAAGTGTGAATTTACATCACTTAAATCATTTAATTTATTCCAAATAGGATCAGAAACTGGAACACAAATTACTTTTTCATCTGGTCCTTTATCATCTGCCATATGAAAAACTCCAATTGGTTTAACTTCCATTACACAACCAGGAAAAGTTGGCTCATTAACTAAAACTAAAACATCTAATGGGTCTCCATCTAATGCTAATGTTTCAGGAATAAATCCATAATCTGCTGGATACATCATTGAAGAAAATAACATTCTATCAAAACGCATTCTTTTTAACTCGAAATCGTACTCATATTTATTTCTACTCCCTCTTGGAATTTCAATCAGTACATCAAATGTAGTAACTTTATCTGCAGTCATTTTTATTTATTTTTATAAGGGAGTGCAAAGATAATAAACATTACCTTATTTTTAAGACTAGAAACATTTTTTTAATACACCAATGGCTTTCTATTTCTTTTCTCCAAATAATAATGCCATAAAAAATAAGATGCCATTGTTCTATACGGCTTCCATTTTTGTGAGATTATCAAAATATCATCTGAAGAGCAACAATTATATAACTCTTTTATTGTATTTATAATTGCGATATCTCCCAATGGAATTATATCTTGTTTTTGAAGAGAAAACATAAGGTAAACATCAATTGTCCAATTTCCAATTCCTTTAATCTTGATTAACTCTTTTCGAATTTCATCTGCTGATTTCAATTCAAAACTATCTAGATTTAACTGCTTATTTAAAACTGCTTTTGATAATTCTTTAAGATATACTACTTTTTGTCGACTTATCCCATTAGCTTTTAAATCTTCTTCATTTGCCTCAAAAATTGTACTAGGTGTAATTTCTACTAAAAACGATTCCAATTTTAGGAAACATGCTTTTGCAGAAGATAAAGAAACTTGCTGCTCTAAAATTAATTTACATAGCGTAACAAAACCTTGTGGTCTACTAGGAATATAAGGAACTCCATATTTTTTATAAAGCTGATTCAAGACCTTATCAACCGAAATTAGATATTGAATTGACTCTTCCATTTTTTTAGAAATAAAAACCAAACGAAGCTCTAACTCCAAATTTTCTAGCATCTGGCATATTCAAATAACTTCCTCTCCATGCAAAATCAATACGAAGTACTTTAAATATATTTCCTATTCCTGCATGATATTCCCAATATAAATTTTCTGGTGCTATATAATTTAAACCTGAAGCATTAATAGTTCTATTGTTTTGAGAAACATTACCATAAACTCCTTTAATTCCAACTATTTCCCTGAGGTTTAATTTTCTTAAAAGAGGCACTCTTGAAAATAATCGTCCATTAAAATGATGTTCAAAATGAAGTGATGCATACTCATCTGCAACAAAGTCATAATAATCTAAAAGATTATATGTATTTTCTATAATAAAATAAGACTGATTACCAGGAACGACTCCCATCAATCCTAATGGCACTGTTCCAAAAATTTTACCTGTTTCAAAAGTAGTAAATAATCTTCCGAAACCACCTATTAATACAGGCTGCCTATAGTAAAGTTGAAGTTTTTGATAATCAAAATCACTATCAAAAACACCTTTCATTCCACTACTATAACTTATAAAAAAACGAGCATAATTACTATCAACTTCTAACCTATCAACTCCATATCCTACTGTTTTTCTACCTGGTGTATATTCTAACTGTAAGTTAAGTTCTGCTTGCTTAACTTCACTTTTAACCTGAGTTTGCGTTAAATCGGTATAATAATCTAAACTAAATTCATTTGAAGCAGAAGACAATGTTCTATAAGAGAAATTTGTTTGAATACTAAAATTCTTTAGCATTTCCATTTCTGCTCCTAATGTTGTCAAATTCACATTTGTAAGCTTATTATTCGTTCCACTAGAAAACAAAGAAGACGAGGCAAAACTCCTTCCTAAAACATCATTTGAAGTAGTTAAACTCACTCCTATCTGCTCAACATCCCTTCTATTGCCTAATGACAAAATAAATCGATTTCTCGGATTAATCATCCATCTTCCTGAAATACCATATTTTACTTTATCATCTCTAAAACCGTATGCTGTATATCCTTGAATCCTCCATTTATCATTTGGTCCAAAATATGTTCTTCCTCCTATTCGTATTCTCGCTCCTTCTACATCATTATATCCGAAGGTTGAAAATATTGGTCCAAAATCGAAATTCCCATACTGTATATAACCACTTCCCAAAATAGATGCCAGATTATAAATCCGTTTAAATTTAGGAACCGTTTGCAAAGTATCTAACATTTTATAGATCCCCAACTCATTATCATTCAATCTTTCAAATCTATTTTCTTGCCAAAATTCATCAGTTTGATTAAAAACAGTATTATCATAAAAATTCACTTCCTCTCGATAAAACTTATCTTCTTTTGGAATATTAAATTTATGATCTTTAAAAACGGTTGTTCTCTTTCCATAAACTCCTTTTGATTCTTCTTTTTTAGAAAAACTAAAATCAGACATCATATAGTCTCTCTTCAACAAAAACACGGAATCATTTAAAACATCAAACTCTTGTTCGATGTATATTTCTTTAACCCAGTTAATATTCGCACTCTTACTTGCTTCTAAATTAATTTTTTTAATAGCAAAGGTGCTATCATTAACCCAAAAATCTCCTTTAAAAGTCAATTCATTTTTTCTTCTCGGATAATAAACAATATTATAACACCATTTATTATCAATATACATACTATCGTTTAGTACATAATTATAAACATTAATCCCTGTTCTTGAAAGCGGACTTACGAAGTCTTTATCAAAGAATTTTAAATAATTATTATAGATATCGTATTCTGCGTATAGATCTTTAATAAAAGTATTAACTCCATCCCCATCTCCAAAACCAGAATTTTTATTTGCTTTTAGAACTTCTTTTTCTTTTTTAGTTACATTATCACCATAAACCTCGCTTAATTCTTCATTTATAAAAATAGGCAAGTATGATTTTCCTGTAATTCTTGAAGTATCCATATTATCAAAAACAAACTCCATGCCTTTGAATATTTTACTATTCATAAAAGCACTATCAATAGTATTCATATCGAATTCTACTTTTTCATATTTATTATATTGATATTGATCAAACATTCTAAGCCCATTCTTCCTCCTTCTTTCCCAAATTTTTCGAAGTATATCTAAAGCAGGGTTGTCTTTTTTCGAAGTTTTTCCTGAATAAACAACCACTTCTTTTAATTGAGTTCCCTCTTTTAGAATTATTTTCAAGTTTGAGTTTAATCCAGCTTTCAAAGGAACTTCCTTTTTTTCAAAACCTATAAAAGAAACTATTAAAGCGCTATAATTTTCTTTAGATTCAAAATAAAAATTTCCATTTTCATCTGTAATAACTCCTTCTCTTGAGTCTTTAAATATTACGTTTGCAAAAGGAATAGGTTCATTAAACTCATCTACAACTTTTCCACCAACTTTCGTTTGAGCTACTCCTAAAAAGGAAAAAAAAACAAACAGATAAAATATTTTTTTAATATACATATTTAATAATTCTATAAAACAAAAAAAACTTCATCATTTAGTGATGAAGTTTCAAATATAGTGAGTTTCTATTTATTTATACATAACTTTTTTTACTGCTTTAACTACATCGTTTGCATTTGGCAACCATTCTTTCAATAATGCTGGTGAATATGGAGCAGGAGTATCAGCCGTAGTAATTCTCTGAATTGGAGCATCTAAGTAATCAAATGCCTTTTCCTGAACCATATAAGTGATTTCTGAAGCTACACTTGCAAATGGCCATGCCTCTTCTAGAACCACTAGTCTATTTGTCTTCTTAACTGAAGCTAAAACAGTATCATAATCTAAAGGTCTAACCGTTCTTAAATCTATAATTTCACAAGAAATACCATCTTTTGCTAATTCATCAGCAGCAATAAATGCTTCTTTTAAAATTTTACCAAACGAAACAATTGTTACATCAGTACCTTCTCTTTTAACATCTGCAACACCTAAAGGTAAAGTATATTCTCCTTCTGGCACTTCTCCTTTATCTCCATACATTTGCTCTGATTCCATGAAAATCACCGGATCATTATCGCGAATTGCTGATTTTAAAAGCCCTTTTGCATCATAAACATTTGACGGAACAACTACTTTTAATCCTGGACAGTTCGCATACCAACTTTCAAAAGCTTGTGAATGTGTTGCTGCTAATTGACCCGCAGAAGCTGTTGGTCCACGAAAAACGATAGGAATATTAAATTGCCCACCTGACATTTGACGCATTTTCGCAGCGTTATTGATTATTTGATCAATCCCTACTAAAGAAAAATTAAATGTCATAAATTCAACAATAGGTCTATTTCCATTCATTGCAGAACCTACTGCAATACCCGCAAAACCTAATTCAGCAATTGGAGCATCAATTACTCTTTTTGCACCGAATTCATCTAACATACCTTTTGAAGCTTTATATGCTCCATTATACTCAGCAACTTCTTCACCTATTAAATAAATAGATTCATCACGACGCATTTCTTCGCTCATTGCTTCACAAACTGCTTCTCTAAATTGAATTGTTTTCATTCTATTTCCTTTAAAATCAAAATGCATGTTTTACGTTTAAAAACAACCATTTCGAAATTCTACTTAATATTCGTTATTAAAAGGCAAAAATAGCAAAAAATTAAAATTAATACATTGTTATTATCAATAATTAAATTTCACTCTTCACTATGCATACCACACATTATTTTTTCTGAAGAAATTAAAAATATGATTTATGTTTTTTATCAATATTAATCACTCTAATACAATCTTCTCCATCTTTTTGAATTGTAACATTTTTCACTTTATCACCTTTCTTTTTTACAGCATAGAAAAATTCTTTCAAGGAACTTGTTTTCGCATCCTTATATATTACTATTGGTAAATTGTACTTACAGAAATGTTTCAAGAAACTCTCATAATTTGTTTTCCCTTTAGCTACTGACTCTAAGATATCTTCTAATTTACGAGCATCTGTCCCTCCTATTTCTGGACCTTTTACTACTTTTACAACATCATCTTTCTCTTCCTCTGGTGGTGCATCTGGAACATTTTTAAATGGATTCCACGGTATTACACTTTTATACTTTTCTACTTTAACTACTTCCTTTTTCTTCGGAATAACAAACAATTCTTTTATTGTAACATGCTTATAATCGTTATTAACGACTAAAGAAACCACTTTTTTACCTGGAGTAGTAAATACATAAGTACACTTTTCATCAAAAGAATCTACTTTCCCACTTTCTCCAAATCTCCATTCCCATGATTTAGCTCCATCTGTTCTATCAACAAACTCAACTTCTTCATCCTGCATAACATTTCCTGGCACTCTAAACTTAGGAAACTTTGACTTATCTAAAGAATTTTCTTTAGGCAGAATGGTAATTACTTTTTGAATTGTGCACTCATTATTCACAATTAGCTTAACTAAATATTCTCCTTCCTCCATAAATGAGTGTGCAACTTTCGATCTAAAAGAAATCTGAGTATTATCTCCAAAATACCATCTCCAAGAATGAGATTTCTTAGAAGCATCTGAAAAAATAATTAACTCACCTACTTTAAATGAAGGCGCATCAACTTGAAACTCTTTAATATTACACTCATCACCACTATTCATTTTAATAATGAGAACAATACTAGATAGTAAAAAAATTGACAAAAATAATATGGGTACTTTTAAATCAAAATATTTCTTCATCCGTTCAAAACCAAACTTTCCTAAATTAATTATCTAAATAAATTACATTAAAATTGCTTTTTTAATGTTTTTTTTTCAAAAATAGGAATTTTCTTTTTCATAATAGCACCCAGCAACTTTTTTGTTTTTATTAGTTTTTTAATTATTTAAAATTATCATCTTAGCATTCTTTTATTCAGAATATATTTATAACGAAATCCTTGTTTTTTTTAATAAAAACCCATACTATTGTAGTTAGTTTTAAACTAAAATACAAACAACAATACAAACAATGAAAATGAGACTAATTGCTTTACTTTTTTTTTCATCTTTATTAATTAATTGTGGTTCAAAGAAAAACTCTTCATCTTATAATGATGATAACATATACAATGAACCCACAGAAAACAAGAATAATTACATTGTATACGAACCTCTTCCAGAAGAAGATAAAGTATACTTTGCCAACAAATTAGGCGTTAATAAAGATGAAATATTAGATGGGAAACTTTATTCATTTGTAAAAGAATGGGAAGGAACCAAATACATATATGGTGGCGAAACAAAAGCTGGAATTGATTGTTCTGCGCTAATGCAACGCTTATTCAAAAAAGTCTACAACTGTTCACTCCCAAGAACAGCTGAAGAAATGGGCTTAGATGAAAAATTCCATTTATTTAAGTCTACAAAACATTTAAAAGAAGGTGATTTAGTATTCTTTAGAATAACAGATGAAAGAATCATTACTCATGTTGGAGTTTACTTGAAAAACAATAAGTTTTTTAATGCCAATCTATCAGGAGGAGCTTCTATTTCTGATTTAAAGAGCAATTACTGGAAAAAATTTTATGTAGTATCAGGCAGATTAAAAACTCCAGACGAAAAATGACAGAAGAACAAACTTTTATAGACAACCAGAAAAAACTAACCCCTTTTGATCTAAGAGCAGAATTACTTCTAGAATCATTGTTAGAGAATAATGTTGATGATCTTAATATCGTATTAAGATCAAATGGTTTATTTTATCGAAAATTCAGTAAAGACAAAATGTCAATTTCTTATGATTTAATCGATAAAGAAATTCTAAATATTGACATTAGTAGAGATGGATTTTATGATGTTTTACCTGAAAGTATATCTCATAATTTCAGAAATTCAAATAAAGGGAACAATCCTGTTGAAGAATTTAAAGCCAGAAAAAGAGAAGAGAAAGAAGCTAGACACTTTTTTAATCCGATTGAAAATGAGCTTTTCAGATTTAGACATTCAATAGAAAAAAATGAATCTCATTTTTTTTCTAATTTAAGTGCAAATGGAATTGTTGATATTATAAAAACAATATTAGTATTCAAACAAAATATTCCAGATGATTTAGTTGTAAAAATGTTTTATGCTATTTTACAACAAAAAGACAATTCTAATCAAAATATTGATGGAATTGTAAATACTTTGGAACAAATTCTTGAAGAAAAGGTAACCTATAAAACTAAGAACATACAATTAGAAAGTCTTATTGATAATATTGAAGAATCGAATGATTTTATCATGGGAATTAACACAACACTCGAAAGCAATGAAGAAATCTATTTAAAAAAGTATAGTTTCACTATTGGACCATTAAAAAATTCTGAAAATTTAAACCATTACTTTAAAAATGAAGTTATGGATTCTTTTTTAAATAACTTTTTTAATTTATTTTTACCCTTTCATGTTCAATATGATTTTGATTTAATTTTAAACAAAGAAGATCAACTTTTCTTAATGGACGACAAACAATATAAATCAAGACTAGGAATATCAACTATATTATAAATGAGAAAGTACTTAAATTACGTAAACGGAGGTGCAGAATTATTATATTTATTGCTAATAATATCATTCGGTTTAATTTTAATGATATTAATTGGATCGAAAATCCCAAAATTCAGACAAAGCAAAAAGAAATACTTTTTATATGTTCTTTTACAAGTTTTGGTGTTTGTGATTTTTTCTGTTATACTTTACAATCTAAAAGACACAACACTTAACCAAAGATTCATTTCTTTTCAGGTATATATGAGTATCGCAGGAATAGTACATTTAAAAGTATTCCATGATTACTTTAAAAAATTTGAAGTTAAAAAATTCATAGGTGATGTACTAATTTCCATAAACACAACAGTATTTATTGCTGCATTTATGGTTGTTATTTCGAAATATTTCAATGATGGTGACTACATTTTTTTCATAGTAAGCACACTACTATTCTTTATACTACCTACTTTGTGTTACAAATTATTCGAATATGCAATATCAATTCCTGTAAAATTACACAAACGATGGTTTTATCCTTTAAACGATAAATATCCTTCACCTAAAATATCTGAAATGAGAAACATCATTATTCTAAATTTGGTTTTCCAAAAAAGAGCCAATGATAATCAAATCATAAATTTTAAGGTTAAAGCTCCAAGAGCAATTGATTTCGGTAGATTATTCTATTATTTTATAAATGACTACAACGAAAAGAACCCTAATAGTCAAATTAATTTCGTGGATGAAAAAAACCAACCTTATGGATGGTATTTCTACACTAAACCAAAATGGTTTAGTTCATCAGAATATATTGACCCAGAATTAGCAATAGATACAAACAATATAAAAGACGGAGCAACAATCATTTGTCAACGTATATAAACAAATTATGGCAGAAAATATCAAACATTTCCCAGTGAATTGGATTGATGGAATGAAAATCAATAAAAAACATTTCATTGAATTACAAGACAACGTAGAAGATTTAATTAGAGACGCAAGAAACCTAGAAGTTAATGAGCTTAATTATGGGTTACTATCAACACCTTTAAGCAGACCTTTTAATTATTCCATTTCTATTGACACTCATAATGAATTAAGTGTTAATATTAAAATGTTAAAAGCAATAACTCCTGCTGGTGGGCGAATTGAAATCACAGATTTTACAGGTGAATTTTCAGAAAAAATAGAATTAAAAGATCTTGACAATAAGGAAAATAATTATTTCTTATTATTAAATGTAGATCCATATACAAGGGTTCCTTCAGGCGAGCAAAACATGGAAGAAGTTCCTCCAAGATTTCCTCATGCATTATCTAAATATCACTTAACAAGTGTAGCAGAAAGTGAAGTAAACCATAATAATATAGGTGCATTACAATTTCCAATTGCAAAGTTTAAAGCATCTACAGATGGTGGCTATGAAATAATCACAAATTATATTCCTCCTAGTTTAACTT
The DNA here is from genome assembly GCF_023008245.1 of Flavobacterium sediminilitoris. Lineage (NCBI taxonomy): Bacteria > Pseudomonadati > Bacteroidota > Flavobacteriia > Flavobacteriales > Flavobacteriaceae > Flavobacterium > Flavobacterium sediminilitoris. The sequence continues at coordinate 1,840,265 of NZ_CP090145.1, read as the reverse complement.
TAAACAACCATCCTAGTCTAATCAGTTTGTTTGAAAACTATGATTTATTCTTCAAACAACTTGAATTTTATGCAATTCAAATAAATAGAAAGATAAAATTCAGAACAAATAATGAAGATGAAAACTTAATTGCAAATATGGTTTTTGATGTTTGTGATAAAGCCTTACGCTTTGTAGAGCTTCAAATAAGTAAAAACAAATGGATAAATTATAATCTAAAACCTATTGAGTTATTAGACAATGTTATCACATTAAGTAGAACAATAAAAAACAGCTTTGATTATTTTTCTGGAGATGGAAAAGAAATGCTATTCAACTATTTTTCAGAATGGACAGATATAACTAGTGGAGATTATGAAAGGTTGTTTACAGACACTATTAATGTTAAATACAAAGCATACGATATTGATCCTATTATTGAACAAGCGAAAGACTTCATGACTAAGTTAGATCAACTTTTTTCTATACTGAATCAATTAGACTATATAGGCAAAAAACGTGATGCAGGAATATTTGTTAACGAAAATATTCTTAAAAACGATCGAAAAACAAGTGGCTTATTTGGCAGTGATAGTGATGATGACAGAGAAGCACCTTCTTCACCAACATTCTTAGCAGACTAATAAATTATATGATATTATGGATATTTTAAATAAAAAAGAACGTTTCAATGCGTTTATGTTATTCTTATTAATGTTTTTTATAACAACTGGCGTTTTAATTGCTGCCATTTTCTTTAATTTCAAATTACCTCTTAAAGAAAATGACGTGTTAAAAAATGAAAATGATAAAATGAATACTCAATTCACGTTTAACAGAATGTTTTCTGAAAGAATTGAGGATATAGGAAAACTCGTAGATTCATTAGATGTATCACCTGAAAGTTTCCAATTTATTGAACAATCTATCAATTATGAATTGGTTGATTTAAAAGAAAAAATCCCGAATGATTCAATAGTAAACCCAAAACTATATGAAAACGTAATTCTTACAATAAAATCATACGTAAATACAAAGAAAAAATTATTTCTTATAAATGATTCTAAAAAAGAGATTGACGACTTAACTGATGATTTAAAAGATTTAGAAGAAGAAAACAAAGATTTAGCACGAAAATTAGAAATGTGTGAAATCGTTAGTAGAAGTAAATAAATAAAATCTCATCAAATGTCAACAGAAGTAATTTCTCAAATAATACATGTTGCTAAACAATATGCAAAAGAAAATTTCAACCCAAGATATTTTGCTGCGCATTTATTGAAAGCAATTTTAAATCAACAATTTGATTTTTTAAAAGAATTAGACTCTAAAGGTGTAGATGTTTTTTATCTAGACGAATGGGCTGATATAAGAATAAGTGAATATCCAAAAGCAAACAAACCTTCCGATTCTCCTGAAGCAGATTCTAGTGCTACAATTGTCCTAGATGAAGCAGAAAACATTGAAAGAAAAACAGGAATAAATTCCGATTTTGTTTGCCTTTTAAGTGCGTTATTAACACCTGGCGTAGGTTTTTCACATGATCAATTAAAATCTTTACCAATTAGTTCATCAAGCATTATTGATTTATACCAATCTGGAGCAACAATCAAAACTGCTGAAATTAATTTACCAGGAGCAACATCTTCAACACAAAAAAGTAACACTAATGCTATTTCTAAATATTGTGTTGACAGATTAAAAACGATTACAAAAAAAGATAGTCATGCAATAATAGGAAGAGATGAAGAATTAAAAACTATAACTGAGATTCTTAACCGTAAATTAAAACCACATGTAATTATTACAGGTGAACCTGGTGTAGGAAAAACAGCTCTTATTGATGGCTTTTGCAAAAAAATAGCATCAAAAACAATTTTAAATGCATTTGACAATGCCAGTATTTATGAAATAAACATAGGCTCTCTATTTGCTGGTGCATCATATAAAGGTGAAGTAGAAGATCGCCTTCAAAAAATATTTAATGAATTAAAAGACTTTGAAAAACCAATATTATTTATTGATGATATTCACGAAATTTTTGATTCAAACCAAGGTTCTGGAATAGCAAGTATTGTAAAATCTGAATTATCTAAAGGGGTAATTACTTTTATTGGAGCAACTACTCAGGAAAAATTCAGAAAAACACTTGCAAAAGACGATGCTTTATCAAGACGATTTGAAACATTAGAAATTAGTGAGCCAAATGAAGATTTAGCTTTTAGAATGATTTCTAGTATTATTCACTCTTATCAAGATCATCATAATTTTAATATTGATGATGAAAATCAAAAAGAAGCAATTCGATTAGCTAAACGCTATTTAAAAGAAAAATCTTTACCTGATTCTGCTTTAGATTTAATAGATAGAACGATGTCTTCTTTGAAAGTTGCTAAAGAAACAATCAAGAAAGAGATTCCAGAATTAAAAAATCAACTAGCTACTCTAAGCGAAATAACAGAAGTTGAAGAAAAAGAAGAAAAAACACAGTGGCTACTAACTGATATATTACAAAAAACAGGTAAATTATTAAATGAAACCGATCAGAGCAGCACCATTTTCAAAACTATTGAAGACAGTGAAGAAAAAATCTCTTTTATTGATAATTTACTAAAAGATTTAGTAAAACTGGAAGAACAAGAAAACACAGTTCTTGGTTCTCATCTATCAATTGTTGTTTCTGATATAACAGGAATTCCTGCTGGAAAAGTAAAATCAGATGAGAGAGAACGATTATTAGATATTGAAAAAACATTAAAGCAACGAGTAATTGGTCAAGATCATGCTGTAAAAGTAGTCGCTGATGCTATAATGGAATCTCGCTCTGGTTTAACAAAACCAGGTCAGCCAATTGGATCTTTTTTCTTCCTTGGACCAACAGGAACAGGTAAAACAGAGTTAGCGAAATCACTTGCTGATTTTCTTTTCGGTGATGAAAATGCTATTATTAGACTTGACATGTCTGAATTTAAAGAAGAGCATTCAGCCGCTTTATTATATGGAGCTCCTCCAGGATATGTAGGTTATGAAGAAGGTGGTTTATTAGTAAATAAAATTAGACAAAAACCATATTCAATAGTTTTGTTTGATGAAATTGAGAAAGCGCACAAATCTGTTTTTGATGTTTTCTTGCAAATTTTAGATGAAGGAAAACTACACGATAGATTAGGAAAAGAAGGTGATTTCTCAAATTCAGTTGTTTTATTTACTTCAAATATAGGATCGGATTATATTGTAAAATCATTTGAAAAAGAAGTGATTCCAAAATCGAATGATTTAATACAATTAATGACTGGATATTTCAGACCTGAGTTTTTAGGTCGTTTAACAGAAATAATTCCTTTTGCTCCTATCAACGTGAAAAGCGTTGCCAAAATATTTGATATTCATCTTAAAAAAGAGTTACTACAACTATTAGAAAAGTTAGATATAACTCTAGAAATAACAGAAGAAGACAAGGAAAAGATTGCATTATTAGGTTTTAGTCCAGAATATGGAGCAAGACCAATTAAAGGAACTATAAGAAACAAGCTAAAAAGACCTCTTTCTAGAATGATTATTGCAAACGAAGTGGTGAAAGGAAATACCGTTACAGTAGCATTAAATAGTGATGAAGAAATAAATTTTACTATAACTAATGAAGGATCTTTACTATAAAATACCTTTCGATTATAAAAAACTTAGCAATGGTGACGATGCAACAAAAGTAACTATTGAAGAGTCTTTAGCGCAGTTTATTTCTGTAGTTATCTCTACTATTTTTGGAGAATATAAATATGACGAGGAGTTTGGCACCATTATTTGGGAAACTGACTTCAATTTATTAGCAAATCCAAATAGGTTAAAAGATTTAATCAAGGAATCTGTTCATGAGAAAGTAAGCAAATACGAGAAAAGATTAATTGTTACTGAAGTTACGCTTGGAGTAAACGAAAACACATTAAGTTACGAAACAAAAATCAGAGTAAAGAAAAGACTAGACATAGTTGTATATGGCGTTATAAAACAAACAAATCAACCATATTACTACAAAAGTTCTTATTATTTAGCTCCATTTTCATTTAAATAAAATTCAACTAAATGAACCAATTATCAAAAGATCAGATTAAAGATAGAATGTTAAAACGTGCTGCCAAAAAATGGGGGTACAATGATGTTGAACTTGAAAATGTATTTGATCCAATAGTTAACCTTCTTTTTGATGTATGTGCAAAAGAGCTTGAAAAAATATCAAATGAAATATTTTCGAGTAGAAGAAGAATGACCGAAAGATTGGTTGATATTTTAACTCCTACAGCATCTGCAAAAGCGACTCCTTCTAGAGGGATTTTAAGAGCTTATCCTGTAGAAAGCGAAACAACGCTTCATAATCATCATCAATTTTTTTATCAAAAGAAAATTGTTAATCCGTATAATCCTGTTGAGAGTATTATAAAAAATTATCATTTTGGACCTACAATTCCTGTAAAATTAAACAGGAATAAAATTTCTTACGTAGTGTTACCTAATGGGGTAAATCAAATTATAAAAGATCAATTTAAGGAAATAATTTCAGGTAAAGATTTTAAAAAGAAAACACCTCACGGAACTATTTGGATTGCATTAAAACATGAAGGAGAAGGAACTATAAAAGATTTAATGCTTTATTTTTACCTTAAAAATATTGAAGAACGTACTAAGTTTTTCCATTTTTTACCTAGAGCTAAGTGGTTTATTAATGATTCTCTCTTAACACCTGTTCAAGGTTATAATGAAGCGGAGGAACATAAAAACACTGTTTATGATTTAAAACAGCATGACATCTATCACATTCAAAAAATAGAGGAGCATACGAATGATTTTTATCGAAAAAATTTCATCACAATAAAAGATACTATTACTATTGATGAAGATAGCTACAATTTTCCAAAAGAATTTGAAACTTTATTTTCAGAAAAAGATCTTGAAAAAATAAAAATTGATCCTGAACTAATCTGGATACGCCTAGAATTTCCAAATGTTATAGGTCCTGAAATATTATCTAATATATTTTGTTCAAACAATTGCTTTCCAGTAATTAACAAAAAACTAAATGAAACACAAGGTAATATAAAAGAGTTGTTAGACATTTATCCTTTAAAGTTAAATAATGATTACTTTCTTGAGTTATTTTCAGTATTAAATGACCGAAACAAAGAATTTGATGTTATTTCTAATAATGTAGAGCCAGAAGATGAAAACTATGCTTACCTACGTTTTGGAGGAGTTGCTCGTTTTGATGAGCGAAATGCAGCAGAAGAAATTAATTATTTAATTGATTTGATTCGTGATGAAGCTGCTGCTTTTTCAAGATTAGGTCAAGATTTTACTGATAATAATTTAAAAGAAATCAATCAGATTATTGCTCGTTTTAAGTCTAAAATGTCTAAAATAGGCATGCAAAACCTTAACAATCCGTATTTGGTTTTAAATACAAAGAAAACAAAAGAAAAAGGAACATTATTTATTAAATATTGGACAACAAACGGTGAAGAGACAAATAAAATAAGCACTTTTAGCAAGTTTAATGTTTTCAAAGGAGCAGACTTTGAAAAGGATTCTATTACACTTCTTTCTACAACACAAGGTGGTAGAAATGAGTTAACAAATTCTGAAAAAATATATGCATATAGAGAAAATCTTATCTCAAACCAACGAGTAGTTACAAGACAAGATATTATTATTTTATGTAAAAACCATTATGGTGATGCTATTGATAATATTGAAGTAAAAAATGGCATCCAAACTGGCTTAGATAGTAATATTGGCTACACTCCTACTATCGATATTTGTTTAACTCGTACCGAAAAAGAACATTATACCGAAGAAGAATGGAGCTTTTTAAGTGAAGACTTAAAATTAATGATTGAAAGAAGAGCCTTAAACATTGTACCTTTTAGAATTGTATATGTTTAATTTATTTCTGCTTTATTTTAGTTTTTCAAATTAATTATAATTTCCTCTGTATAGGAAACAACATCTTTAATAGAGAAATTAAAATAAGCAGTTTTCTTTTTTACTTTTTTCTCAATGGTATCAAAATGTAATTCTGTGTGTAGTTTTACTCTTTGTTCATCCCATCTTACATCTGTTTTAATTTTTGGCTTTAAAACTTCAATAATATTTGGTGTTACTCTTTGAGTAGAATCAAAAGCTATAATGGTTACTTTGGATCCAGGATTTAATATTGCTGTTCTTCCAACACATGGAATTGAACCGATTGCTTTAATATTCCAGTCTAAAGTTGTTCCAATATCGGATACATTTACATTATCTATTGGTGGATTAAAAAAGAACAAGTTCCAATATGCTTCTTTGAACTTATTTTTAGTAAATAATTCTTGATCTTTGATTATTTCAAAATAATTTGCTTTAATTTCTTTTGCATTCTCTAAATCTCCTAATTCTTCTATTAGTTCATCTGCTTTTTTATCCCATTCTATTGTCCAGTTTTCATGATCATATATTTCCATAAAATGACCTTTGTAATCTGTTTTTATTTTTATAGGATAATTGAGGGTCTCAAATTCTTCAAGTATTTTTAAAAACGCATTATCTTGAACTGGTATTGTATTTATCCTTTCTTTATTGATAATATAAATACGTTCGTCTTCCGTTTTATTATGTAATGAAAAATCTATGTTAAACCTAGTTTTCAGTTTTTTTTGAAAACCATTCATTAAAATGTTTGTTTCTTCTATTATTTCAAAAACCATATCTATCTTTAAATAAATTGTTATTATTGAAACTCAAAATTTCACTTTGTTTGTTCTTTCAAATATAACAATTTCATCTACAAATACATAAAAAAAATATGGTTAATTTTTACTTTTTTAACAAAATAAATTAACTATTTTCAAAATACTTTATTTAACATTTTTAATCATTCTATTTATATACATCACCAAAAATAAGACTATAGACTCCCAAGAATGATTTATTGAACAGGTTTGCTTTTCCTTTTATCACTAATAGTTAAATTTCTTCCATTCTTAATAAAGAAAAGATAGCAAACTATAGTTAACCCAATAAAAGAAATAACACAGATAGCAAAAGCCCATAATGGCATATTTGATTTTCCTATTAAATAATTATAAATAGGTAGAATAAAAGCTATTGTAAATAACAATAAACATATTTTAATCCCAATAAAAAAGCCTTTTACAAATTGTTGCTTATAACTATCCATAGAATAACCAAAAGCATATTTTATTATTCCAATTGTTAGAAACCCAAAAACAAATGCAAATGCAAAACCTGCTATCAACAAAAGAAAAGTTGTCAAACTATGCTCTAGAACAAAATTTTCACCTACATTATGTGAAATTGTAATGGTTTCTCCGATTTTTGGAATATCGCCACTATGTGTACTTGATTCTAATTGCATCTTTTGATTATTCTCATCTAAAAACTCAATGATTGGTATGTATAAAGTTGATGTTTTTATTCTATAATCATCATTCTTATCTTTATATTCTTTTTCATAGGATTTATAATCTACTATTTTTCCTATATAACTTGTCCCTGTAATATAAACATTTAAAGACTGTAGTGTTGTATATGAAGTGCTAAAAAAAATAGAAATCACACTAAAAATTAGCAAGAAGTTGTAGCCATAAGCAAGGCAACCAGTATCTTTGACTCTTTTTACTGTTTTTATTGTTAGAAAAATAGCAATTAAAAAAACTCCAATAGCAACATAACCAAAAGGGGTTATCATAATAAATATACTTTAATTACCTAACAACAATAGGTTTTGATTTTTCAAAGCCTACTAATAAAGGGAAAGAAAACTCATTGTTATTTTTGTTTTTAAATAGTAATATTGGTTCGCTATTTTCTCTTGTCAAATTACAGACTTTTTTATTATCATATATGGTTAACATAGGTTCAATTGGGAAATCTATTAATTCAAAATCACCTTCTTTCAAACGAAATAACATTTTTGAAAGTCCTTCAAGATTGTCTGATTCTTTTGAATAAGTAGCTTCATCAATTTGATCAAATCTAAACTTTAAAAGGTTATAAATCTTTTGAATGTCTTTTTCCTTAAACAATTCATACATTGCTTTATAAAATGAAATTATTTCTCCTTTTTTTTCCTTAATTTCATCAAAATCATTCCATTTTTTTAATATAAATGGTACTTCTGCAATGAAAAAATCTCTTTTTTCAACAACTGGAATTTTTAAATCATATAAACTTTCTACGCTGAAATTAAAAGATTCAACAGTATCTTCATAATTAGTTGTGGATGAATCATAAGAAAAGACTCTGATTTCAACAAAAGAATCTTCTCTAAAAGCTATTTCTCCTTTTAAAGGTAAAACTCTTATTTTAATTTCTTGTTCACCGCTCTCTAATATCCAATGATTAATAGGTATTTGAGAAGAAACAGACCCACCTTCCTTGTGAATATAAGCGGGTAAGTTATTTATATAAATTTCATAATTACATATAGCAGATTTAAAACTAACTAAATATAATGGGCTTTTAAAATTATTCATTATAATATTTTTTAAATATAGAATCTTCTTTTGGGTTATGATAACCAAAAATTAGTTTTTCATTAAAGGCTTTATTTGATATGATTACTAAATCATTACTAAATGACGCTTCATTAATAAACAATGTGTATTTATATATATAACCGTTTATGTTCCAAACATAATGTAATGGATAAATTAAATACTCGTCTTCAAATTCGTCTTTCTTTATCTTTATATCGTTTTTTTCATAGTTTTTTAAAACCAATTTTACTTTATCGTCTTCTTCATTATAAAAAACGCTATCATTAATAATCTGATCTGGATTACCTAATTTCTCTTTTAGTTTCTTTAACACATTAAATGTTTCTATATTTTCTAATACTATATTTACAAATACTATTTTGTTGCTATTTTCTACTATTTTACCACCAGTATTTTTTTCAATATTAAAATTATCGAAATTAAATAATTTCTGATCTTGCTCGTCTTTTAAAGAATAAACTGTAGATATATTTCCATTATCTTGAAGTATTGCTTCTACTTTCTCTCCTTTTTTTACTAATTCCCAATATCCATTTTGAGTTTGAACATCCGAAATATTCAAGCTATTTAAAGTTTTGCTAACTTCTGTTTTATCATCTATTTTAGACAAATCAAATTTATCACCTTCTTGGCAACTCATCATAACAAGTAAAATCATTAAAAACAAATTTTTCATAAAATCAACTAATAAGGGCCTAATAAGTAAGCTTTTTTAAATTCAACAGGGCATTTTTTGACAATAACATATTCGCCATTATCTTCAAATGTTTCTTTAAAAACTCCAAATTTAATTGAAGCTATAACTACATATTTGGCTACAATTCCACCAAATTCTAATTCTGGATAACCCACAACACCATCTTTTGCTATTTCTGCTTTAACACCGGCACTTAAATATGTATTAGCATTTGCTTTTGCAGACCCGTCAAATCCTGCAATTCCATATTCTGCTTTTGCCCAAGCTTTAAGTTCTAATGTAACTTGTATTTTTCCATCAATTCCAATTTTTCCTTTTGTATTTTTGGGAACTAAAGTATTTCCACTAATTTCTCCACTCACATTAATACTTCCATTAAATACAACGTCAAATTTAATTCCTATATTACCTTCTAAGTGTTTTGAAATAAAATTAATCACTTTACCTGCTCCTGGACAAACTGCATTTGCTCCAAACTCTGTAACAATTTGCCATAAATCTATCTTAAAATCCGCCTCAATCAAAGGCTTAGTCTCTATTCCTAATTTTATATTTGTTCCTATCTTATTTATATCCTCATCTATTTTTTCTAAAAACCATTGAATAGAAACAGCTATAACTGGAGCTTTCACCTCAAAGCTAACTTTTCCTCCATTCACTGGAGAATTTGTTATTGAGTCAGCAATTTTTTTTAATTTGACAAAAGCATTTAAAGTTTTTGCGATTTTTTCACCAAATTCAGTTCCAATCTCTAATTTTCTTGACTTTTTATCCCATTCAGCCTCTAAAGATAATTCAAAAGACTGATCCATTTCGCCAAATTCACGAGCTAATTCCGCATCCATTATAGCTCCTATCGCCTTCTTTCTACCCGTTTTTATATTATAAGGATGCATCTCGCGACCATAAGTATAAGCAAATGATTGTTTATGATTCCATTTAAATTCTAATGTCCATTTAATATCTGGATAAACTGTAACAAATAACGCTGCTTGATTTAGGTTTGAGAAATAAGCACATGAATTAAAAAAAACGGGATACACATTTGGATTATTACTTTCTGGCCAAATATAATCAAATGGTAGTGGATGAAATTTTTCCAATTTAGATTGCATAGGAAAAGTAACAGAATCCCCTTCAATACTTTTTAAAGTATTATTATTGTGTTTTACTTTTATTGATTTTGCGTGATTAGTACTACATCCTTTATTTGTGTAATTAGCTAAATTAATTTTAAAATCTTCTTTACTGGAAGGTCCAACTACTTCATAAATTATTGTATTTGCAGAATATCCATTAGTTTTAATTAAGTAGTCACTTGGTTTTTTGGATCCTTTACTTTTACCGCTATCAAAAATTATTTTATCTTTTTTATTTTCTATGACAGTTACAGAATCAAATCTACATGGGTCATATTTCAAGAAATCTGTGCTTGTTTCTCCTACTTTTAAAGGAGTATTATTTGTAGATGGTTCAACTGCTTTAGTCACTTGATCTTTTTTCATTCTTAAAAAGCGAGCATGAATGTCACTTTTCCCATCTGATATATAATTACCTCGTGTATTTTTAATTTTAATATAAAACTCTTCAACATCTTTTTTTGCATGAACAAACCAGTTTGCTGTGTTTCCTATTTTTAAATTAATTTCTCCATCAACTACATCAACACTTGTAATAGTTGTAACTAATTTATCGTCTTTTGATCCATTTCCGCCTTGGATAGTTTTATATATTTCTACAACAAGACTTTTTTCCCCATTTAATCCTTCTGTTACTAACCCTAAATATACTAAATGCCCGTATTTGAATTGTTGTTTACGAACATCTGCTCCGTCATTTGAAGTAGACCATTTACTCGAAAGGATTTTTGGTGTACAATATCCGTTTACATGTAATCCTACATTGTTTTTAGTATCTATTTTACCAGAAAAACTAGCTTCAAGATAATAATTATAAGGTCCACATAATGCATTAGGAATGTTTAATGTAAATTCCTCTTTAGCACTTTTTTGAATTCTTCTTATTTCTTTACGTTTATTGTCTTGTAAGATCCACGTAACATTTTTCTTCTTATCTTCTTCGGTTGTTTCACTAAACCATTTATCAACTACAAAACCAACATCATTTTTTCCTACTATACATAAAGAAACGTTAGGTTTAGATTTTGACACTTCTATTTTCCCTTTTCCTGACCATTTAATTTTCTGAATACCTTTCATAATCTAGTTCATTATTAAATTAGGGTTTTCGGGTTTTTTTTCATCCATTTTTTTAATGTCGACCATGGGGTTTAATTGACTTTGCACATCTTCATTTGCATTTTTAGCATTTTGTGAAGATCCTTCAGCTTTTTGTCCATGTTTTGTAATAGAAATACAATCTGGTCCTCCTATTGGGCAAGTGGCTTTGCTATCTTCTAATAGAATTTTACCTTGATTAGACATTGTTACTTTTTCATAGAAACCGCTCCATTTTGTAATTACGGCTTGACATGGTAAATAATCACTAGGTGTGGGTTGGAGTTTACATTTCCCAAAAGTATTTTTTTCTAGTGTTTGACCAATTTCTTTATCGGTTGCAATAAGTTTTTTTGAAGCATCTTTGTCATTCGCATAGTCCTTGGTTTGAGATAGAACTTTTAGTTTATCTATTTTAGGTTCTACGCTGAATTTACATTGACATTCGGCTCCTTGCACCACAATATGTTTTTCGCTCATGTTTGTTTTTTGAATATTAAATATACAAAACTTTACCTTCCTAAAATAAAAATAAGCTTTGCTGTTTCAAATCACTATTAATCTAATAAATTTATTAACCTGATTATAATATCAAAATATTTATCAGACCCAAGCAATGCATCATTAATTAATACATTGCCTCCATTTGCAGTTTCATCTCCATACCAATACTACTGTGGTACATCATTAACATATAACATATATAGAGCCTCAACAATAAATTCTCGAATAAATTGAATATAGCTTATTTTTAAAATCAGTCATTTTTATTATTTGCTTAATTTGTAATATAATACAATTAAATAACTTCAAATTCTGTTTTACCTTCAGGGATGTAAAATGTAATAGGTAATACTAATTCTTCTTCCGTTTCAGGATTTATTAAATATAAGACCGACATTCCATTAATTCTTTTTAAAGAAACTAATTTTCCATAACCTGAATATTCTACTACAGTTGTTTCATTTACAGGAATGGCTTTAAAACCCGAAGAAAAATCATCAGTAAGTTTTTTTATTCTGGTATTCTTTTCGCTATCATTTAAATACATCATTTCTGCAAAATTAGTTTCTCGCTTAGTAATAGCATTAAGGAATTTTTTATAGTCTCCTCTGTTAATATCAGAAATAATAGCATTATAAGCAAACATAAGTTTTTTCTTTAAATCAAACTTAACCTCTTTAAGATCTTGTCCGTTTTGCCAAGCATCTATTTTATAGTTTACATTAGCTTCAAATTTACTTTTATGTATAAGCACCGGAACTCCTTTAACAACAGGTGTAGTTTGATGATTATCAAACTGTTTAATAAATTTAAAATCACCGGAACTTACATCAAATTCATTTACTCTATATCTAACATAAGCTTCTTTATCTAATTCTTTAGCACCTTCTAAAGGTGTAACTCTAACTTCTATTTCTTGAATACCACTTTCTAAAATACCATGATTAATTGGGATATCCATAGTGGCTTGTCCATCAACATTTAGCGCGAAGACTTCAACATCATTAATGCGTACTTGAAAATAACACATTAATGCACTGCAATCTATTTCATAATATATTTGCTTCATCGTTAATTACTATTAAAACTTGATTTAATTATTTCAATTACTTCAAACGCTTTTGGGTTTTCATCTAGAATTTTTTTTATATCTTCTGGATTATTATCATCATCTGGTGTTAACTTTAGATCTCTCTTTACAACTGTCATTTCTGTTAAAATAAAGGACTTTTCAAAACCATCATAATATTCCGTATGCTGTTTAATTAAAATCAATTTATTATCTTTTACATTATCCCATAAAAATTTATTTTGAATTTGCTTTTTGTTATTGAAAACATCTTGTAAAACAGGTTTTCCCAATGTGGAATTCATACTTTGAATTAATTGAATACCTTCGTTTTCATCTACTGTTTTAATAATAAAACCTTTTAGGCTATTAGCGGTGAAATTATCAACTAAAAAAGAGATTTCACTTTCATAATCTATTAGACTATTGTCAGAATTATTATTGATTTTATTATTTTCAATTTTAATCTCCGAATAATTAATAGTAGTTACATCGTTAGTTCTATATGCAACTAAACCATATATTAAGTCATTATCTTTTTGTAGGTTATCTAATTGTTTAATTTGTGTGGAAATATCACTGTCAAATTTTAAATTGTCAAGATTTAATTCTGAATTGCAAGATAATAATGTAAAAAAAAAGGTCATGAAAAAAAATTTGTTCATAGTACTAATCATTTTTTATTAATGGAATATTTGCGGTCATTTTAAATAGTTGCTCTAGTTCTTTAATAACATCAAATGGAGGAATAACATTTGGATATTCACCACTTGCAATTTCGTATTTACCTTCTCTGCTAGCGTCAACTTTATGTTTGTCTTTGGCTATTTTTAAAGCTAACGAAGCACTAACATAAACAATATATTTAGCGTTTAAACCGTCAAATCCTAATTCAGGCCTATAGTACAAACCTTTGTCATCGTAATTGATTCCATGACCAAAAGTGACAGATGCATCAGCACTAGCAGATGCTTCAAAGTAGGCTTGAACTTTTACAATTACAATTGCCGCTTCTCCTTTAATTTTAATTCCAACCTTTAATTCAACTTTTAACTTGTTTTTAGCTTCAATTTTAAACTTTGAATCTTTGGCTTTTCCAGCTGTATTAAATTTAAATTCTGTTCCAATTATAATTTCATTTGTAATAATCAAATCCATGTAAATATCTACATTCGCTTTAAAACCTGCTTCATCATCTCCAAAATCTACACCTTTTTTTAACTGACCTTGAATTTTTTTGTATAATTCTGTAACTCCTGGTGAAGCACCAACTATGGCACCAGCCGCAAAGACAATAGCTCCTAATAAATCTATTGTAATTTCTAAACCTATCAAAGGATTTGCATTTAAGCCAATTGTTACATCAGTACCAACAATTTTATTATCACCTTTAGGATGACTTAAAAACCAATCTCCTGTTAGTGATAAATTAGGTGGTTTAACAGCAAAACTTACTGGTATTCCTTTAGGAGAAATCGATCTAGCTTTACCTTTAGTTTTATTTGTTATACCATCAGACAAAGCACCAATTGAAGCAAATAAGTCATAAATTTTTTTGAACTTTGCTTCATATTCATACTTGAATTCTTTCTCTTGTTTATCTTCATCCCATTTCGCTTTTAGACTAAAACCTAAAGAAACATCTTTTTGTTTCCATCTTTTTTCTGCTCCTATTTTTCCTGATCTTTCTTGTAGTTTCTTGTGTTCGTAAGGATCCATATTCATCCATTTAACACTCAAATCATTTGTTAAATTTAAAAAGAATTCGAGCTTCCACTTTATATCTGGATATGCATTAATTTGTATAGTTGAATGACTAGCATCTGAAAAATAGCGACAAGAGTGTATAAAAACATTATAGTTTTCGGCAGCATCTATACCGTTTCCTGAAGCTCCTTTAACTAAATTCCATTTTGGCCAAATATATTGCAATGGAGAAACGTTCCATGTAGCCAATGCGGAATGTACTGGAACGGCTAATGAACTACCTTCTTTTACTAATGGATTTTTATATTCGGAAGATGTTACTTTTATTTGTTTTTTATGCTTGTCTTTTTCTCTGAAGCATGCATTCGTTTGGAAAGCAGTAATATCTATAAGCACGTCTTTATCATGACTAGGAGCTATGGTTTCATAAATTATTGTTTGCGCACTATGTCCAAAATATTTAAAAGAAATATCAACTCTTCGTGCTTCTTGATATATTTTTTCGTCTTTGTATTTTATATTATCTGCACCGCTTTTATTATCGGATGCACTTATTTCTCCTTTCCCACTTGAAAAAATTCTTCTTTCATCTAGTTTTCCATCTATAAAAAACTTTCTAACAGCATCACTTCTTCGTTGAGAAAGCGATTTATTATATTGCATTTTTCCAATAACACAAGCATAACCATCAATTGTTATTATAGAATGATCATGTTCTAATAGAAAATTTAAGGTATTGTTTAATTTTTCATTTCCTTCTTTTGTAATTACATCGCTATCAAAGCCAAAAAATATTGTCTTTGATATTGCTCTTTCTGGATTGATAACATTTTTGAGTCCTTTACCATTATCGAAAACTAAAGTTTTCATTTGTTCTATTTTTCCATCTTTTTTCTGTGTTTCTGTAATGGAAATGGTTTCAAACTTACAAGGTTCATAACGAACTGCTTTTACATTGGGTTGACCCGTTTTTACTGCTGTATTATTTTGAGGTGGTTGAGGATTATTAGCAACCAACTTATTTTTAATTCTTAAAAAACGGGCATGTTCTTCATCTCCACTATTATCTAAAATATACTTTCCAGATGCTTGATCTTTAACCTTTATATAAAATTTTTCTTCGTCTTGAATATTACTTATTAAGCCTTGCCAAGTTGAGGTGTTTTTTATTTCTAAATTAATTTCTCCATCCTTAACTTTTACATTAGTGTATGTAAAAATTAATTTATTACTTCTAAGCTTCTGAATATTATAAATTTCAACTACTAATTTATCTCCATTTAAACCTTCTGTTTCTAAATTTAAATGAATAATATTTCCATATGAAAAGATATAAGTTTTCCTAACATCTTTACCATCATTTGAAGTACACCATTTACTAGAAATAACTTTCTTATCACATAATCCATTTATATACAAGCCTGTTAAATTAGAATCTGTCTTACCTGACAAGCTTGCTTCAAGATAATAACTATAAGACCCACATAATTTTTTGGGTAATTTTATTGCATAAATTTTATTTGAAGGTATAACTCTTTTCCAAATAATCACTTTTCTATTATTTTCTTGCCATATCCAAGAAATATCTTTTTTCTTATCTTCTTCTGTTGTTCCAGATATCCATTCACTTACTTTAAACCAAACAAACTCATCTGGTGGTATAACCATTCTCGAAGATAAATCTGACTTTTTTTGAAACACCTTTCCTTCCCCTGTCCATTTAATTTTTTTTACACCTTTTGCCATATTTATTTGGAATTGTATTCAATATTATCATGTTTCAATGGTTTCTCATCCATTTTTTTAATGTCGACCATAGGGTTTAATTGACTTTGTACATCTTCATTTGCATTTTTAGCATTTTGTGAAGACCCTTCTGCTTTTTGTCCATGTTTTGTAATAGAAATACAATCTGGTCCTCCAATTGGACAAGTGGCTTTGCTATCTTCTAATAGAATTTTACCTTGATTAGACATAGTTACTTTTTCATAGAAACCGCTCCATTTTGTAATTACGGCTTGACATGGCAAATAATCACTAGGTGTGGGTTGTAGCTTACATTTTCCAAAAGTATTTTTTTCTAGTGTTTGACCAATTTCTTTATCGGTTGCAATAAGCTTTTTTGAAGCATCTTTATCATTCGCATAGTCCTTGGTTTGAGATAGAACTTTTAGTTTATCTATTTTAGGTTCTACGCTGAATTTACATTGACATTCGGCTCCTTGCACCACAATATGTTTTTCGCTCATGTTTGTTTGTTTTTTGAATATTAAATATACAAAACTCTAAATATTTAGGCAATTTTTATATCACACTATTGCTTTATAAAAGAGATACAACTACTTGTATTTTTTTTTCTATATCTAAGTTTATTGAACATTCTAAAAATAATGATTCTATCAAATTTGATTTTCCATTTAAAAAATAGAGTGATCTAAATGTGCCTTCTGCAATATCTTGATTAGGATATAATGTTGCATAATAAGGTATATTCATTTCATTTTGTAAATCTGTTTTTGATCTTTCATCTTCTAGATTCCCATTTTGTTCAATTTTGATTAAATTATGTTCGTCTAAATATTCATTTATTTTTTGTTTTACTTTATAATTAACTGAATTACAATTTACTAATATTGGAAATGGCTTTATTACTTCAAATTGATATTTATGTGTGTAATAAACATATATTGAAGCAAAATAACTATTCAAGAACCAATCTTTTGATAGTGCAGTTTGCAATCTCCCTTCACTTTCAATAGTTTCTTGATTCTCTTTTAGGTATTTTTCTACCCATTCTCCTTCATATTCTGACAGGATTTTTTCTTTTGTTTTTTCCCATCTGTTATATATTTCATTGTAATTATTAATTTCTATCCATTTTCCTTCATTGTCTACTTCTATTTTTAATGGATATAATACTTTGCTTGTTTTTTCTGCTAATTCATCGGCTAAGTTTGTTGCTTCTTCATCATTTATATAGGTTTCTGATACTCGATCAATTTCATATATATATGTGTTTTTTGCTGTTCGTTCTTTAAAGATTACACTTGTTTCAAACTTAACTGTATTTGTTTCTTCTCCTGAAGTTATTGTATACATAACTCCATAATTGCTTTTTATTTGCGATGGTTTTAATCCTAATTTGTATGCTCCTTCAAAAGTTACTTTTGGAATTAAAGACAATTGCTTTTCATTATATTCTGGATAGATATATAGTTCTTCTAAATTACTAGGAAATTGATTTCCTATATAACTATCATTATCACAAAATACATTATGAAAACTTTTAACTTCGTGTTCTGATTTTTCTAATATTTTCGAAATACTTTGTAATGTATCTCCTTTTTTTATTTTATACTTTTTATATTTTGGTTTCAATTATTTCATGTTATTTTTTAATAATAGACTCTTTTTCTATTACTATTAGGATCCATACCAATACCTTCTCTTCTTGCTGACCAGTGAAGATATTCATTTCTTAATTGTAACAAATCTGTTTTTTCTTGAGGAGTAAGAGAATCATCTAATAAATACTGTTTCCCGCTTCCAAAGACATAGCTTCTCAACTTTTCTTTTACTCTTTTAAGCAATTCACTTTCTGATATATCATAGAAACTTTCTAGTTTATCAGTCTTGATATTAACTTCTTTATTTTTACTACTTTCTCCCATAAAATGTAAAGGAATGTAACTATATGTTTTCTTTAAGTCTCTTGTTCCTTTAAGTGCCCAATAGATATTTCCTCCAGTAATTTCGAGTTGTTTTCTTTTATACCAACCTTCATCTATTAAACGCTCTATTAAAGGATTAAGATTGTTTCTTGAACCCCATGAAGTTTCAATTTCTTCAATTATTTCTTCTCCATCATTATAACTTCCTCCAATATCAGAATGTACACCTGGAAATGTTTTTTGAACACCAACATGTGTATTTGTTAATGAAAAATTCTCTCTGTGTTCATTTTCTGCAACATAATGGACAACTGTACTTGCTGAACCAATATTGTTTAATCCTAATTCATCTACATCATCAAAATCTGGAGAAATTGAGAAATTCTTAGAATATGACGAAACAGTATCATAAATCCCTAAAAAACGAACTCGTACAACATCCACTTCAATTCCAGCTTCTTCTAATTTAAGTCCTAAATGTCCTCTTCTAGGAAAATCATCTCTATTTGTTACCTCTCCATCATCATTTAATTTTTGAACAGATCCACCACCACGTGAACCTACTATTCTTTTTCTTGCTTTATATTTTGCTTTACTTATTTCATGTACAAAATTTCTAGCAGCAGCAGCACCTCTACTAAAACCATAAACATCAAAAGTTAAGGTGTTTATTTTTGGAGCATTTACTTTATTCTTCTCTTTTTTTACCTTTTCTACAATTTTCTCACAACCTTTTTTTACTTTTCCTCTAATTCCAGTAGCTCCTGTTCCAAAAGCAAATCCCATAGTGGAATCTTCTTCTTTGTCATCAGTTCCTATTCCTTCAATATAAATCTTATTAGGATCATCTAAAAACTCCCATAATCTAGCTACATTTGACCAGTCATTGTAATAACTTGTATCTTGTTTTTTACTAGTTCCATTCTTTTTAAAATCTTCTGAATTATTTTTTCTTTCTTCTGTATTATTCTTATTATTAAGTGTTCCATCAAAAAAAATTCCGATTTTTAAGCTAATAGCCTCTTTAGATGGTTCTGGTGGTGAATAGTTACTAAAACTTACATTTATAGACATATGCTTTTACTTTAATTGTTTGTATCAAAAAAACTATTCAATTGTTTTTTTATATTTTTTTATCTCTATCTCTTTATCATTATTTTTCAAAAGAATAACAACTGTATTTGGTTCAATAATTTTTATAATCAGATCTATTTGAGCTTCTTCCCCTAATGCTTCATAAGCATCATAAAGTTCTTCCTGATTAAATTCTTCAATCCATGCGCCTCTTCTTTTTTGATTTTTATCTATCCAATGAAAATAACATTTTTTAAAAACTGCCTTTTCATTATAGTCTAATGAAGCTAAGTTTTCTTTAATCGTATTATTTATTTCACCATTATAGAAATGAAATATTAAATTATTTAGTTTACAATCCTGAGGTAGTACAATTGATGGTTTCCATAAATACTTTTTTCTGTATTTTTCATACACCTCTATTTTTGGGTAATCTTTTTGCTTAATTCTTTCGAAAGTATTGTGTTTTTCGTTTAATTCAGATAAAACGATATCATTATATTTCTTTGAAAAAATAGGTTTACTTCGATCTGAAATATTTTCTATGTTAACGAATACCTCTTGTGCTTTAAAATGCGCTACTTCTATTTGATTACCCGCACCAGACAACCAAACAACAACTAACCCATTTGGAGCTAAGCCAACGACAAATGTCGTGTATGTCAATTTTTTATTTGCAAAATCATCTATAAATCCTTCTTCAAAAAGTTTAGTTATCTCTTCTTTTGGCAAAGCCCATTTTCCTTCAAAATTTTTTTGATCTACAAATGAATGCCAAGCAATTTCTAAACTATCTGGAATATTTTTAAAATCTGGCCCCATAACAACAGTACCTCCTTCTTCTCCCCAACCATAATCGATATCTCCAAAACCGCTTAAAGATTGTGAGTAATCTTTTGCTATTATTTCCCCTTTATAGACTTGAACGGGGTATTCCTCTGGTGCAGATAATGTTGCTGACCAATCAAATTTTTGTTCCATTTTTATATTTTGACATGAAATAGTTAGTGCATTAGTAAGTAGAACGATACATATTAATTTTATGAAATTATCCTTTATTACCATCTGAAACTATTTTTTTATTAGAGATTAAATTTAAATTTCCAATTGTAGCTTCTACATTAAATTTACTGGTAATCTTTTCTAACTTTCCTCCTACAGTCAAATTATAATCAGACTTAACTATGATTTCTATATTTTTTGCTTTTTTGTGAATTGCCATAGTGTTTTGTTAAAATAATTTAGACTTTTCTGCACTATTAAACTCAACAGTTTTGCCACTCTGTAAAGTCATATTTTCTTTTTCACTATAAATAGAAACTTCTGTCGCAATTTCATTAGAAATATCTGCTTGACGTATAAAGTTCTTATCTATAATTTCTGTTCGCTTATCTGATGACTCTACAATATTCCCTGTAGCATTTTGAATAATATCAGTTCCTGCAACAGTAGTTATATTTTCATTAGCTGAATTATCTATATTTTCTCCTGCGCTAACCGATATGTTTTTCCCTGCAGAAATACTTATATTGTCACCTGCTGCAATACTAAAATTCTTAGGAGCATTAACACTAATATTACCTTTACCATCCATCATCCATGTATTACCACTTGGGTCTTCTACAAAAACACTTCCTTCTGCATCATTCATGATAATCTTAGTCCCACTTCGTGTTTGAATAACTTTCTGATCATTCCCTGATGTGGCATAACTACTCGATTCATTTCCATTATACATCGCACCTAGTATAAAAGGCTTCTCTGCATTTCCTGCTTCAAATCCTACTAAAACCTCTTCTCCTATTTCCGGTATGAAATACATCCCTTTTCCGCCTCCTGCATGTGGGTTTATCATTCGAACCCATGGTGTAGTTGTCCCTTGTTCCTTTTGCCATGCAAAGCTAACTTGAATACGACCTAACCCTAATGGATCATTGTTGTCTGTTACTACTGCGGGTTGTGTATCGGCTGTTGGATGATGGTGAACATTACCATATGGTGGTGACAAAACGCTGTCTGGAACCGCTTGAAAACTATTGTGATAAGTACCTGATTCTTCACAAACATGGGTAATATCTGTTATAATATAACTTCCGAAATTTTGCTCTTGTAATCCATCTATTAAATTACCAGTCATAGAAAATGAAGGCTCTTGGATAGAAATAACATCTCCTATTCGTAAACCTGTTTCATCACTATCGCCTTTTGCGGTTACTAAATCAGCAGCTCTAGATTGTAACTGTGTAGTTACTCGATCAACCAAATGAGTTCTAGCACTTCCTTCTTCTATTGAATGAGTATAAAGCATCGTTGCACTCTCTGGAAACAATTTCTTTGAACTCTCATACATTACTTTTGAATAGCCTTCAGGTTGATAATTGACTTCCGTTGTATTGGCTTTTTGGGTTTCTGCATTACTTGGATCGTATCCTAAATACTCTAATCCTAATGGCTTTGCACGCATCTCTATATTAAAACTATGCAATGATCTTCCATATTCTAAAGTGAAATTCTTAGATTTTGGAGAACCAAATAGTAATTCTTCTCCATTATAATAGAACCATTGTCCTCTCTTTTGGGCTAATCTACAGGCAAATCCAAAATCGCTCTCTCTATATTGAACTGTATAAGGCATCGAAGCATCATTCTTAACGTCAACTGTAGGTTGGAGTTCTTTTTGACTATAACTACTCGTTATTTTTTTGATGATATCTGATAAAGATTCATCTGAAAAAGATTGTGTTTTTGGTGTACCTTCCATAACAATGGTAGGACTATATCCATTTATTATAATACCTCCAGAAGCTCCTGAGGTACGAATCATTTGAGATTCTGTAATAATACCATGAAAAACTAAAGGTGAAGTCGTTTTTAAACTCGTAGGCTGAATCTCTATCTTAATAGATTGACCTATATAACTCTGTGATTTATCTATTGCCTGACTTACAAACTCTTTGGGTAAAGGTTGCAACAAAGAAAAAGTATGATGCGTATGTACTTTTTGATGAATAACTAATTTTGAAAATCGCGTAAGGGTTTCTCCTCCTATTTGGATGACTATTCGTGTACTTATTGCCATGATTTTGTTTGTTTGTTTGTAAAATGTATAAGTAGGTAAATTTAATAAAAAAAATATTAAATTTTAAACTATTTGCTTCAATAAAAAGTAAAATTCATAATTAAAACTGATATTTCTTCACTTTCATCTACAAAAATGCAGAAAATAACACTTTCTTATGACATTCTTTTTTTTTGAATTAATAAATATAACTCAATCTGCACTTTGCATTATAATTCTATTAATATTTTTCCCTTTTTTTTCTAAAATAATACTAGTAACCCCTCCTTCATACTCTAAATTAATATCCACTTTATTTTCACTAATCTCATAGTTTATTTCAATAAGTCCATTTTCATTTATTTTTAAAGATTTATTTTGTTGTGGGATTTCTTTTAAAAGATATTTCCAATCTGTTATAAGTTTTTTACCAATAATACCTTTATATATATCTTTAATATCACTATTTAAAAAAACACATTCTTCTCCAGTCATCATGTCTCCTTGTATGCTTTCACATTGTACTTCTTTATTATCAATTATGATACTTTTACTTGTTTTAGTTCCACAGATTTTATCTAAACTATATTTATTTATGATTTTTGTATCAAAATTGATTTCTACAGGATTCTCAGGATCAAATGTAACATCATAGAGTTTATTCGTTTTTGGTTGCAGTTCAAGCCAAGAAATAGCATTTTCTACAATCTGTTTTTCATTTGGATTGTCTGAAAGGTTGTTTTCTATATATAATTTAATTATAATTTTTTCATCTGAAATTTCTTCAAGTCTGATAAAAATATCATCAAAATTTTTAATGCTTTTTAAATTACTTGAAAAAACAATTTTACGAACAACTTCATCGCATGTAACAGAATCATTTTCTACTGAAACATCAACCTTATTATTAATACTTCCGTTTTTAATAACGCTTTGCTCAATATTATCAACTCTTTTTTTACAACTAAAAGAAAAAACTAAAAAGATTAGTATAAGTATTCTTGCCATATCTTATTTTATTTTTATTATTACTCTCTACAATCCTTCAACAAATCTTGCTCTTATTCCCCTAAGTGACGTTACATAAGCTTTTTGAGCCGTTTCACTATTTTTATTAAACCAGCGAGCATAATTTCCATTATATTTTATAATGTATTTCACTTTATATTCCATTCCTGCCAATACTGATGGTAATTTAACAAACTCTTTTTGAGTAGTTGTAATTTGGGCATTTCCACCTACTCCACTCAAACCTTTTCCTTCATAAGCACTCCAAGTTCCTACTGGCTGTTCTATAAAAAGACTTGAGTCCCAACCATAATAAGGAGGAGATCCGAAAGCTTCCATTCCTCCTGTACCACAATTTTGATATTGTTTTGATTTAAAATGACTAGTTTCTAATCTATACATTTTTTCAACAATTGTTATCAAATCTTTTCCTGATACTTCAATTTCTTCCTCAGAACCTTCCCACTTCCAACTCCATGTTTTATCTTTATACTTATTATATAATTCTGTTATAGCTTCCTTACCATCTTCTTCTGTAAACAACTGATTTTCTGAATTTTCTCCAAATGTATTTTTATACCCTTCTTCTAAAATTGCAATAGAATCTACTAAATCTGTTCTTCTCATAAATGGTTTATCTCCTGTAGATAAAGCAGTAGTTAAGTCATATCCTTTTTCTCCTGTATAATGTTCAAAATGTAGCATATATACTGTTTCTCCACTTATAACAGTTATACCTACAAGATGTCCTGTTACTCCAATTTGTTTTCCTTGGGTTATAGAATCACCTTCTTTAACCGTTATACTACTTGGAGCTAATTCCCCATATCTAATAATGAATTTCCTTCCATCATTTGTTTCGTGAAGTACAGTTACTTGATGTGTTTGCGCATAAAAATTTTTTACTTCTAACACCTTACCTTTACATATTGCGACTACTGGTGTCTCAGGAAGAGTATACAAATCTCTCCCCGCATGCTTCCTAGTTCCTCTTGATCTGTTAGAATTAAATGCTGCTTGATTTGCCCCTTGACTAGCTGCCCAATAATAATTATTTCCCCATTTTTTTCCTGTATCATTTTCAGGCTTTATCAATAAAGGAAAAATAATTTCTTTTATTTTACCTATTACAAAATAAGCTCCATCTTTTTTCAAAAATTCGCCTTTATGGTTTTTATTTTCGCCTGCACATTCTGCTTCCAACCATAATTGCTCTGTTTCTTTTTTATATGTTGAGAAAGTTATAGTATCTCCTTTATTATACGTTTTCTCCTCTAATACTGCTTCCACATCTTCTTTATAAGCTGTTTTACCACTTTCCATTTTTGGGTTTCCAAATTTTCCTTCTTTTGCATTAACAACTATAATTTCTGCTATTTTGGCCTTATTTTCTGCATTTATTGCGGTTCCGTTTTCATTGTTAAATGTATAAGTATAATTTCCATCTTCT
Organism: Flavobacterium sediminilitoris; assembly: GCF_023008245.1. NCBI lineage: Bacteria > Pseudomonadati > Bacteroidota > Flavobacteriia > Flavobacteriales > Flavobacteriaceae > Flavobacterium > Flavobacterium sediminilitoris. Next base: position 1,815,262 of record NZ_CP090145.1, on the reverse strand, counting down.
TTCCCTTTAGCAATTTTTTCTTTCCATTGTTCTAAATCTTCATCTGATTTTGGTCGTAATTGTATTGGTACTTTTCCAATGCCATTTTCTACAGTAACTGTAAATTGATTTTTTTCGGTTCCTTGTACTTCTTCTGAAGTTTCAGTTTCCTCCATTTGCTCTTCTGTAATTTCTAAAACAGGTAAAATTGCATCTGGTGACCCTTTTATAACACCGTCTTTCTCTTTTATTGTTATTGTAGCTTGTTTCCCGTCTAATCCTGCTGTTTCTACTACTAAATAAACTTTTCCTTCTAAAGGTGCTGAATTAATAGGAATTAATTTTGGTCCTAATTTAAACGTTTTAAGTTCAACTGTTTTATTATCCTGAGTATCTTTACCATATTCTTCTGCTGCTAAAGACTGAATAATGGCTTCTTTTGTGGTATATCGTTTTTCAGCCTTTAACTTATCATTTATTTTTGCTTTGTTTAAAATAGCATCTGCAACAGATTCCTTTTCCTGTGGAGTTGAAGTTTTGTTAGCTGCTTTATTTCCTCCAAAAGTGTACTTATAAGTTCCTGCATCTTCATCTGTCTTTTCAATATATTCTTTTTTAGCAAAATAAGCATTAAGTAAGCCATCTTCCGCTCCAATAACTGTTGGTGTTTTGTTTTCTGGTACTTCTACATCAATAGCTCCTGGATCAACAGTTACAGGCTCACTTTTAACTGGTTCTGCTTCTACTGGTGTTTCAGCGCTATTTGACTCTTCCGTAGAAGTATTATCTTCTGAAGGTACTGGTGATTCTTGTGGTGGATTTGCTACATTTACATTACCACTAGATGTTAATCCTGGTATTTCTCCCATACCACGAGCTGTTACATAAAATTCATGATAAGCTCCTTCATCACTATCGCCTTTTGCTAAATAAGCATTTGCAATTCTTTGAAAATCGGGTTCTAACATAAATTGAGCAAAAGCAATACCGTTACTTCCAACCTCAGCCGTAATTGTTTTGAGATGATTTTGATCATTCTCTGAACTATGTCCACTACCTTGTGCATCATCTTCATATAATGACAACATTAAAGAAACACCTTGCATTCCTGTTGTATGAACATGCGCATTTATTGTTTGACCATAAGCCAAAGGACCACTTATTGGTTGATCGTTAACATCGGTAAGGTCTATTTTTAATATTTCTGCTTTCTCTGTTCCAATTATTGTAATTTCTATTGAACTTGAATCATTTAATGTAGGCTCATACATATAAGCAACTATAAGAAATTTTCTTCCTATTGCTTCTTCTCTAAATCTTACTCTTCCTTCCGATTTTTGCAAGACTAAAAGTGGTGGTTTTCCAGGTTCCAAATAGTATATATCCCATTTTACTGATGATGTTACTCTACTTGCCAATGGTGTTTGACTATGCCATTCTGAAACAGTATAGTTTTCCCATTGTCCTGCCACTACTTGTGTTTTCCCTTGTATTGCCTTGATTCCTTTCATAATTTAAAATATTATTCTAAGTAGGTTCTTGGATTTGTTGCTGCTTAAAGTTTAAAAAAAATATTACTTAGCACACAGATAGCATATCCGAATTAGTACCTTAGAAATACGAAATATTGCAATTTAGTAGAATAGTCATTGCAAAATATTTGTATCATTCATTATGTATGATTTTAAGAACTAGTTCATTTTTTCTAAAAACCCTTTGTTTGTAATCTTAAATTTATTTTTATTTTTTAGAGTGATCTTACCATTTTCAACTGCATTCGTTTTCACTTCTACATTATAATTTTCATCAATACTAAAACTTGTAATTTCTTTATAACTATCATCTCCAGGCTCATACCATTCTCCTTCAACATATTCATTAGCAACAACCTTACTATTAAATATTGTAAGTAAATAATAGCGATAATTAAAATCTGAACAATCCATTGGAACTAAAACTATTTGTACATCCTCTAAATTTGGTAAGGCAATATATCGTAAGTTCTTTTCATTACATAAAAAGTCTTCAACTCCTAAAATATTATCACATTTAAGAATATTATATTTTACATTCTTGATATTAGTTTTTACACTATATGGCAATTTAAAATTGCTTTTAGCAATGCAGTTAGATGGATTATTTATTATTTTAAGATTATCTTCTTTTTTGAAACAAATAATATATCTTTTGTAGTTTAAAAAAATCAAATTATTTGAACAAATAGCATCTCCTCCTTCCATAAAGTAATCTTTAAATGGAGAAACATTATTATTATTTATATCTAAATTTATATAACTAACTGTATTTTTTATATCTATATCAAAAAAATCCTTATATACTTTAGTATAATAACTATAGAGATATTCCTTTCCAAAAAATTTCTTTGCGTCCATTTCTTCAATCTTATAGAAAGATTTTGAGTTATTAATAGAAATTGTATCTTCTGATACTAACACCTCAACTTTTTTAAATTTTTCTATAACTTCTTCCTTCGAGATTTCCGAAAAATCTGTTTTCCCTCCACTTTGAAAATGAGAATCATAATAAATATATTTCTCATATTTATTTTCTTTATTGATCTTATTTATTGATGTCGTATCATTCTCTACAAAAGAATCTTTAGTGACAAAATCTGCACTATTTTCATTGGTTGAAATTTTCTTTTCTTTACAACTATAACCTAAAAGTAATAAAAAAAGCACACTACTAATTCTTATTTTATTAATGAGTTGAATCATAAACATTATTTTTAAACATATTAATTTCCGCATTTCTTCTTTTTACCAATCCAGATGTTCCTCCATTAGTCACATCAGCCATTTCATCTGCACCAGCTTCATATTCTTTATTATTTATATTTTTCTTTATCTTAGTTTCCCCATCATTAGCACCTCCAATATTTAGAAAATTTGATCCTGTATTAAAAACAAGACTAACTAAGGCATCAAATTCATACTGATACAGAGGGACTGTGATGTCTCTTTGTATTGACTCTTCAAATTCAGCAAGTCTTGATTCAAATAATTCAACAGCTTTTTCTTCAGTTATTCCATTTTTAAATTCATCGGGAATTGTTATTTCTTCACATTTCTTTTTCTCTATTAAATGCCCATATCCGATAGTACAATAACCTTCAGAGTCATTATAAGGCATATCTTTAAAATCCTCCCAATCCTTAATAAACTGTATACCTTCTTCAGATGTTGTTAACTCTTTAGGATCAACCCTTTCAGAAGATCCATCTGCTGCTTTGTCAGAATTATTTCCATCTGCATTACACATACAAGTATTTTGATACCCTAATTCATTTGCTAGCAAAACTATACTTTTACCATTAAGTCCTGCGATATCTTTAGCAAAAAATGTATCTTCTAAATATACTAAATCAAATTCTCTTACATCATAATGTACCCATGTGGTTGCACCAATTGCAGTTGATTCTAAATTAAAGATATTTTTTTCTTTCCAATCCCATTTTGCTCCTAAGTATTTATTAAAAATATCTTTCCTAATAGTTTCTACATCATCATTATCTCTAGTTCGAACTCCTGACTTATTAAAATGTAAGTCTAGTGCTTTTCCCATATGATTTGTAGAACTTCTATTATTATTCTTATTATCTTCATGACAACGATATCCTGAGCTAATTTTATTGAGCGAAAACCTTCCATCTTTAGCTAAATAAAAAATCACTGACCTCATTGAAGACAACATACTTCTGTGTATTCCAGGATATTCATATTTTCTACTTCTTTCAGCTATAGCACTATCTTGTTTTTCTTCAGAATACAGCCCTTTTCCAAAACCAGTACAAGTTCCACATTTGCATTTTATTTCGTCAAAAGTAAAATTATATTTAGACTGAAATTCGTCAATTGCTCTTAAAACATTTCCGCAAATCTTACCTGTTTCGGGTATTTTCATATAGTCCTTTTGAAACTGTTTTATCATTTTCTCGGTTCTATCTGTAAATTCATCTGTAGGAACATTTCCTCCAAAACCTGCTAAACGAATATTTACCTCTCGTATTAGTTCATTTTTATCTCCTTTTTTAATACAATATACTTCACCACATTTTGGCTCTTCTACTTCTTCTATTGTAGTTGGTGTTTTATTTTCTGGTACTTCTACATCAATAGCTCCTGGATCAACAGTTACAGGCTCACTTTTAACTGGTTCTGCTTCTACTGGTGTTTCAGCGCTATTTGACTCTTCCGTAGAAGTATTATCTTCTGAAGGTACTGGTGATTCTTGTGGTGGATTTGCTACATTTACATTACCACTAGATGTTAATCCTGGTATTTCTCCCATACCACGAGCTGTTACATAAAATTCATGATAAGCTCCTTCATCACTATCGCCTTTTGCTAAATAAGCATTTGCAATTCTTTGAAAATCGGGTTCTAACATAAATTGAGCAAAAGCAATACCGTTACTTCCAACCTCAGCCGTAATTGTTTTGAGATGATTTTGATCATTCTCTGAACTATGTCCACTACCTTGTGCATCATCTTCATATAATGACAACATTAAAGAAACACCTTGCATTCCTGTTGTATGAACATGCGCATTTATTGTTTGACCATAAGCCAAAGGACCACTTATTGGTTGATCGTTAACATCGGTAAGGTCTATTTTTAATATTTCTGCTTTCTCTGTTCCAATTATTGTAATTTCTATTGAACTTGAATCATTTAATGTAGGCTCATACATATAAGCAACTATAAGAAATTTTCTTCCTATTGCTTCTTCTCTAAATCTTACTCTTCCTTCCGATTTTTGCAAGACTAAAAGTGGTGGTTTTCCAGGTTCCAAATAGTATATATCCCATTTTACTGATGATGTTACTCTACTTGCCAATGGTGTTTGACTATGCCATTCTGAAACAGTATAGCTTTCCCATTGTCCTGTCACTACTTGTGTTTTCCCTTGTATTGCCTTGATTCCTTTCATAATTTAAAATATTACTCTACGTAGGTTCCCGGATTTTGTTCTTGCTCCTGTTTAAAACCACTAGTATCAGCAACAGGATTTATACTACTTGCAGCTTGATCATCTGTTTTTCTTGCTTCTTGCTTACTGGCATTCCCTTTTTGTCCGTGATTCACTACACTAATACAATCTGCACCTCCTATTGGACAAGTCGCTTTACTATCTTCTATAAGAATTTGACCTTTATTAGACAGTGTTACATTTTTATAAAAATTACTCCATTTTGTAATAACTGCTTTACAAGGTAAATAATCACTACTTGTAGGTTGTAATTTACATTTTCCAAAAGTGTTCTTTTCCAAAGTTTGACCAATTTCTTTTGTTGTTCCAATTAATTTCTCGGAACCATCTTGATCATTAGCATAATGTTTACTATGCGATAAGACTTTTAATTTATCTGTTTTGGGCTCTACACTAAATTTGCATTTAACAGTAGCTCCTTGTACTAGTATATGTTTATCACTCATGACTCATAATTTATTATATTATGTCTTATTGACGATCGTGTTTAATGATTCTTTTGGCGTTTTAGTAACTAAAGAATTGTTTATTAATTCTATTGAAATTTCATTTTTCTGAATACTATCTAGTTCTAATTCGCTTGTTAATTCTGCTTTTTCAATGAAAAACTTATTTGAATTTAAATTGAATTTTGCTTTAAATTTCCCTTCTACTTTTTCATTTGAATTTTCAAATCGAGAGAAAAATGGCATGTCTAAATTTGATTCGAAATCCAATTTTACTCTTTTATCATTGACATGTCCATTTATTTCTATATGAATTTGTTTTTCTTTACTGACATAAGGATCAATCTTTTGTTCAACTTCATATTCAACGTCTTTAATCCTTGAAATTAAAGGAAAATATAATGGTCTTTTAACATTATACTGTGACGAATAATCAATGTAAACTTGACTAAAATATGTATTTAAAAAAACGTCTTTAAAAAGTAATGTTTGCAATTTTTCTTTATCAAATATGTTTTTCTCATAATACAAAAGATAATTTTCAATTACTATTCCTTCAAATTCTTCTAAAATTGATGTTTTTAATTTTGGCCATCTTTCTACTATTTCTTCATGTTTATAAATCTCGATTAGATTTCCTTCCTCTGAAATTAAAAGTTGCAATGGATAAAAAACTTCCTCTGTTTTTTCGATAACATTATATAAGTTCCCGTCTAGTTTATTGTCTTTTACCTTGTTTAATTTATTTATTTCAAACCAATAATTCTCTTTTACTTTTTTTATGTATTTAACTTCTATTTGATAGTTATATTTATATATTTTTTTTTGGGAAAATACTTGATTTTTTACTTGATATAGTAAAACATTCTTAAATGATTTAATTCCCAATTTAGTTCCTCCATTAAATTTTACTTTTGGTAAATGTTCTAATTCTTTTTCATTTATTGAACGTGGTATATATAACTCTTGCAAATCTTTTGGAAAAGTGACTCCAATTAAGCTTTCTTGGTTAGCAAAAACATTGTGAAAATGAGCTACTTCTTGTGGCGTTTTTTCTAATCTTTTTGCAACATTAATTAAAGTGTCATTTTCTTTTAGCTTATAAATATTGTATTTTGACTTCATATAAAGTTTAGGAATTTATATAAAAAACAATTTGGGTTTTAAAAATTATACGTTTTGACTATTTCTACATTTTTGAAAGTTTGATTTCTGTTTTATAGCTATCCGAATTGTCTATTTTTTTGGTTATTATTTCTGCTATTCCATATTCTTCATAATAATCTGACAGAATCTCACTTGAAAATCCTCCAGGATCATCACTGTTATCAATAAAATAGGATGTTTTACTATTCTTTTTATAAAAAATTGAACTGAATTGTATTGTTTTATTATCTTGAAATACAGAATCTATTTTCTTTGAATGGTACGTTAATAATTCATTTTTAAAAGATTCTAAATCCTCCGAAATACCAGAAACTAATACGCTTTGATAATAAAAAAATTTCCCTTTATCTTCTCCTCTACTAAAAGTACCTTTTCTTGAATGATTTTTTAAATCGATAAATGTTTCTTGATGATTACATGACATTATAAAAAAACTTATTATGATTATTAATTTATTCATTTTTCAAATTATATAAAATTAGGGTTAGAAAGTTCCTTCAAACTCTTTTTCAAATTTAATTTTTGTTATAAATGGTTTATATCCTCTTAAATGTTGTAAAATAAACCATGTTACAAATGCTTCCCCAACACTTGGTATAATATTAAATATTTTTTCCATATCTGGTAAATCTAACCCAAAATGATCCCAAAGTATAACTTCATATTTACAAGTATAATTGTTATTATCATTTTCCATTTCTTTAATGGTTATTTGAGTTGCCCAAATGTCATTTAATGCAATTGTCAAACCTTCCATTTTATTAACATTATATATTGGTCGTGTAAAAGTTTTATTTTCATTCCCTCTATCTGCCTGTATATCACCATAATTACCCAGATATGGTTTTTTATCTTCTATTTTTTGTAATTCTGTACTATTTTCTTTTATTTTAGTTTTTAAATATTCTTCTACATCATTGCAATATTTTTTTGTGACTTCACTTTCTATTATTGCATTTGTTAATATTTCATTTTCATAAATTCCTCCTTCATTAGCTTTAAATTTTGCAATCATCTGTTTCAGATTTGTTTCTAATAGTCCTGTAGCAAAATATAAAGAAGCTGTTTGTTCAAAGTCCCAAAACAAAACATCATCAGACAAATTATTAAAAACTCTTATGTCTAATCCTGTAGATATAGGTATATCAATATTTGTAAATGGTATTCTTGCATTGTATGCAGCACTATAGCATTCTGCTTCACTATATTTTGCTTTTCCATTTTTATCCGATAATATTGCTTTATTCGAGATTTTTTCATCTAGAATTTCGTCGAATCCATTTTCTTCATATCTTGATACGTAGTCACTTACTTCACTACTTTCAAATATACTTCCTCCTTTTTTTATTCCAAACCCGTAACACAAATCATCGGCAGAATCTGTTCCATTTTCATTTAATCCTGGTATTTTATATCTATCAACGATAATTTGCCCCACTTTTAAGTATTCATCATTACTAATTGGAAATTGCCCTGCTTCATTAAAGTAACTACATTTAAAATAGAGTTCTAAAACTTTATCAACTTCATCTTGAATAAAAGAATCTATATTTTTTAATGTTATCGTTTTTACAATTTTATTATTCGATACTTTTTCTGAAAAACTTTCTTTTTTTGTTAAAGAATTAATTAAAGTAATTTTATCATCTTCATTTTGTGTTTCTTCATTTTCACTATTATCTTCTTCAAATAATGTCATAAAAACGGAACTATCGTTTGGAATATTTTTAGTTTCAAGATGAAAATAAACGGTCATTCCTGGAATTGCACTTTTTATTTTTTTATTTCCCTCTATATCCAAAGACCACCAACCTTTAACAAAATATTGATTTAAAACAGGTGGAGTTTCTGGCTCTCCAAAAACTACTCCTTTTCCAGAAGTTACACTTATATTTCCGACTGCATTGATAGCAATGTCATTTTCGGCATAATAAATTTCGTTTCCTCTTGTTCTCTCGGTTATTGTTCCTCCTACACGTCTAATTCTTGTCATTTTTAAAAAAAATTATTAAATACAAGTGTTTATTAATGTTCTTAAAAGCAATTACTCTCTTTTTATATCGTATCACGTTTATTCTTCATGAAGGATAATTGAATCATATTTTATTAACAGGTCAACATTTGATCCTCCAAATAAATTTTTATAATTAATTATTGTGTCTTTATATGTTTGTTTTGAGAATTTTAGGTTATAGATTACGGCTGGTGCTTCTCCTCCAATCATTACAAACTCTTTATATGTTTTTTTATTAAAAGAGAAATATCCTTTTTCATTTGTGTTTACGCATTCATCATTCAAACATACTTTTACTTCTTTCAATGGTTCATTTTTTACATT